>JAOTSI010000024.1 GCA_029865005.1 Desulfobulbaceae bacterium | reverse complement strand
TTACGGTCCCTGTGATCGGTACGATATTTTGTTTATTCGCTTTTCGCACCTAGCCTTGTCCGCCGACACTATTCCGGTCGGCCCGGCAACAATGGGAGGTGTGGTCAAATCTTTTGTCTCGACATAGCTATAGCTAGCCAGCTACGTTGCATGCAACAACCACTGTCAAAGATAAATATTTGACCCGACCTCTTCACTACCTCTTCCACTGTCGCGAACAAGACAAAGTTTTAGACATTTGTCATTAAAACAATGAGTTTTAAAAAATTACATATTTCTATGGAACAAAGAAAGTGGGAATGCATTACGGTACCGATTTTTCAACAGCTATCAGTATTGATAATCATTATCTATTGGAACAATAACTTGTTTTGCACTTAGCCTACGTATAAAATGCGTGACAGAGAAGAGAAATAAAACATCCCAAATATAAAAATAAAGAATATATCATGAAAAAAAGTAAAATTAAAAAGATAGCAGAAAAGCTTGGTATTAAAACTAAAAACATGGATAAAACTGACCTAATCCATGCCATTCAGTGCGATGAAGGGTACAAGCCATGTTTTCAAACGGAACAGGAGAGCTGTGAGTATCTCAATTGTTGCTGGAGAGAGGATTGCTTGCCAGCTAGTGGCACTGAAAGAATTAAGGTGGCCAAAAGAGATTTATATCTCAAGTCCATTAAGACTAAGGCAAAAAAGTTCAAAAAAAACATTGAGGAACTAAAAGAGAAAACCAAAAAAATGGTTGGAGAAAGAAAAATCGAAGTCCTTGGGGAAATCAAAAGACTGGAGAAGAAGGGAGAAAAAGAGATTAAACTAAAAATGCATGAAGTTTCCGAGGCCAGTGAGGATGTTTGGAAGAAAACCAAAAAGGGAATTGATCACTCCTGGGATGATTTAAGCAAGAAGTTCAAAAAACTTAGCAAAAAAGTTCATAAACATAGAGAGAATAACAATAACTAAATATTTGTAAATGGTCACGGGCACCTCATCTTTATGCGGTTGCCTCTGCCCGCATAGTCAACCGGGCCCCCTCCTCCTGGCAATGCTGTTGACTTAGGACTTACAAGGGTCGCTCTCGCTTTTGCCGGGCACCCACAAGGGGTTGCCCCTACAGATCTGGGAAAACTGGAAGGCTCTCCCAATAATGCATCAATTTGCTTAAGCAAAATCTTGTTTATTCAATCATACCTTGAAACTGGCACCGAGCTGTAGGGCTCCCCTTATGGGTATAGCCGTCAGGCTAAGGAGAATATCCTATTAACACATATAATTGAATCATGTTGCAGAATAAAAAAGGGCGATCACAAGGATCGCCCCTACGCACGCCAGCAGCATTAGGAATATATGATTAAATGATTAACGCATCAGCTCTTATCGAATTGCCGTTGCTCCACAGGTTTGGATTAAAGGGAGACCCTTTTGACATCCCAAGGTTTTGCCTTAATCTAATACTATATTTTCTCGCTTTCAAGTCTTAGCCTGACGGCTATGGGGCCACACCTACAGTACCAAGGTAGATTCAACGTTTCATAAAATTTACTACTTTTGCTTAAATCAACAGCAAACCATCCAGGACCTCTGGCCTAAATCTTTGAAGTATCAGAAATATAACTTAAAGATTTTGTGAGTTATTATATATTTGGTATTTACTAATATTAGGCTTCCCCACCCTTTTTCAGATAAACGATATCGCCATCTGACCAGATCCCAAAAGGTTATAACAAACTAAAATATCAAGCAAAAGCTACATCCAGGATCATCATTAGGGTAAAGCCGAAAATAGTGCCCATGGTGGCTATATCAGTGTTCTTTTCTCGTTGAGACACGGGAATCAACTCTTCCACCACTACATAGATCATGGATCCAGCGGCAAATGAAAGGGCGTAAGGCAAGAGGGGTTGAATATATACTACGGCTGCTGCGCCAATTACTGCAGCCACAGGTTCCACTGCACCGGACATCTGACCGTACCAGAAACTCTTCAAGCGCGAATACCCCTCACGACGTAACGGGATGGAAACTGCTGCTCCTTCCGGAAAGTTTTGTATTCCGATGCCCACTGCCAGAGCAAGTGCCCCGGCAAAGGAGGCTGAGGGAAGGTCAGCCGCCAAGGCACCAAAAGCAACCCATATTGCCAATCCTTCTGGAATATTGTGCAGGGTAATAGCCAGCACCAGCAACACGCTTCTTTGCCATCCGGTTTTGATACCCTCAGCCTCTTCCATGGGAAAACCCAAATGAAGATGGGGTATAATTTTATCTACGAAATATAAAAAGAAGGCACCCATGAGAAACCCAGAGGATGCTGGAATCCAGGGGGGAAAGCCCTGGGCCTCGGACATCTCAATGGCTGGGCCTAAAAGAGACCAAAAGCAGGCAGCAATCATAACACCGGCTGCAAAACCGAGCATCCCATCCAGAATTTTTCTGTTCATCTCCTTGAAAAAATATACTAGAGACGCACCCAAAGCGGTCATAAACCAAGTAAACATTGTTGCCACAAAGGCCGCAGTTACTGGGCTGGTATCACCAATTCCATTAATTGTCACAGGGCCTGGCTCCTAATTTTTATTATTTAAGGGAAAGAAAAGGGCAATGTTGTTGGCTTAGGAATTTCATGGCAATCTTTCGGTTTAGCCGGGCACCCACAGGGGGTGCCCCTACAGCTTCCGGGTAGATTCGATGTTTCGGAAAATTATGAACTTTTGCTTAAGTCAACAGTCTTGGGGGGAGCAAATATTGTTGACTTAAGCTTTGCAAGGGTCGGCTCTCGGTTTTGCCGGGCACCCACAGGGGGGAGCCCCTACAGCTTCTGGATAGATTCGACGTTTCTTAAAATTTGGACCTTTTGCACAAATCAACAACATTGCCCATTGTAATCCCCCTACAGGTCTAGACAAAAAATAACCTATTTATAAATAGAAATCTATATGACGAAAGTAACTAAATTGGGGAAGAGATAAATTGAATGTTGCCACATTGGCATACTTTTATACAAATAAGCAAATCAGGATCTATTGAATGCCATAGGCAACCCACGAGTTTCTATGCAAGCAAGAATAGTAAGCCTGAGGTAAAAATTAAAAATTCTCCATATCCTTGAGCTCTATTTTCAACGCTTCCACCGATATAAAAAGTTCGCGCAGGGAAAAACCTAAGGATACTAGCATAAGTAGAAGGCTAATTCCAAAAATAATCTTACCCATCATACTGTTGTCGGAAAAGAGAAAAAACATACTGAGCACACAGCAAAACAGGGCCGCCACCCCGCATAACTGCATATTACGGATAAGAAACACCCGGCGTTTTAAAATGTGAATCTGCTCGCTTACCGATATTTCAGGGTTATTCTTATATTGGGAATGGAGATTACGAATCCGGGCACCAAGAGCTAGGAAACGATTGGTATAGGCCACGAGGAGTAACGATATGGCGGGAAAAAGTAGTGCCGGAGTAGTTAATGATATTTCCATGCATGAGCCCGTTTATTTATAAGTCATGATAGCTCGTTTAAAATTATTTTGATTATAATGCTCAGAGAACAAAATACTCAGCCCACTAGCCATACCGCAACATTTTCCGCCTGCTGGATAGTCCTATGGGACACTCCTTTAAACATCCCCTTGGCCACATCCCGTCCCCGTCTCCCGATAACTATGGTACCGCAGCGATGCTTTCGAGCCTGACGAAGTAAATCGTGACTGGGATCAAAATCGCTGCATGTGGGGAGCTGAATGATGCGCTCCTCCTCCACTCCGCTTTCCACTAAAAGCCGGAGGTGAGCGCCGATGAGGTCATTATCTAAATCAAGATACTTCTCACACCATTCTTTACCCCACAACATTTCAAAATCCTCACGGATAACCTTAACACCCTTTTGCAGAAACGCTCCGGAGTGGTAGAGGTAAATTTTAGCATTCGGACTTTTGTTCACCATAAAGGCCAAATGGTCAGCTGCGAGCAACGATTCGATTATTCCATGGACCCCCAGGAGATAATTATTAGAGCTGACCTCTCCGTCAATAATCCACACCGGCACCTCACGACAACGATTAAGCAAATCAGCGGAAACGGAGCCGAAAATCATCTCCCCTACCACGCCCATGCCTCGCCGGCCGAGAAGTAAGGCATCATAACCTTGTTTATACACCTTTTGATGAATAGCAATAGCAGCTGGACCACCAGTTGTTTGGGTGGCAAAACTCACTCGTTCCTTATCAAAACCGTTGCGCAATAGCCGTTTTTGAGCGTCCTTGAGATATTTAACTGCTTTACAAATTTTACGTTCAGTGGCAGGAGTATTTTCGCGCAGCGGATCTACATCCAGCATCCAGTTCTGATCGGAACCAGAAGTAGAAATAATCGACAACAGATCAACAGAAATAGAAGGATTGGATCCAAAAAGCCTTATGAGATAATCAAGGCTATTTGAACTATAGACCGAACCATCTACCGCGACTAATATTTTTCGTTCCATGGTTTATCTCCACTCTCCGGACTCATACCTCATGGTTTATCCATTATTAGAATTACCTTCCACCATAACTCGCTTTTTTGCTTTTCCCAACATGATTTGTTTTCAATATGATAGAGCGAAATAAACACAGGTAACAACGAACACCGAGACCATACGAAAAGTTTGACTATACATAATGAGTTCCATGGCTGTGCGGGGGGGAAATATCCCGGCATAATAGGGGAATTGATGCCTGATTGCCCGGACTGGCGAGGATAGTATATTCCCGGCCATTAGGGCAAGCACCACCTCCCGCTCCCCCAGCACTTGGTTTTGTAAAAGTGCACCCGCTGCGGCTAAACCAGCAGTAAATTCAGCGGCGATATGAAGAACCACGATGGACATAGCCTGGGGGGAGAGCCAAGAGAGAAAGGAGATATGATCAGCCATGAGTGATTCCAACCAATTAAATATACCGAGTCGGTTGAAAATAAAAAAGAGAATATAAATAGGCACTGTAAAAGTGCATATTTTGCGGATACGCTTTTTAAAGCGCATCCAGGTCTTAGCCCATGCCTTTTTAAAAGACCTCTCTTCCGGAGCACTACCGGCCCGGTTCAAAGGGCAACTTTTAACCCTGGAGAGCAAAATACGACTGATAAAGGTAATGGTCATGGTCCTGAGCAGAGCCGCTCCAAAAGTCATCCCGATATAGATAAAGGCGGCACTTTTTAACAATGGAACGGTAATAAAAAAAGTGGTGGGCAGGTGGAGAAAATAGGTGGGCATGCTATTAAAGAGGTTTGCAAGGATGAGCTCCTGCTTAGTTATCTCTTCTTTTTCATAGGCCTCTGAGAGCATGGTATTAGCCGTTACACCTGAGAAAAAAGCCATGGAAAATGAAGCCCCGGTGATGGGAGATAAGCGAGCGAAACGAATCAAGGGCCGAGAGACAAAGGCCACCTTTTGGGTCCAGTTCAAGGCCTCGATAAAGTTGGCAACCAAAAGGCCAATACTGATAAACCCCATTAGTCTGATCAACGGCCAAATGAGTTGTTGCCAAATATTAGTTAGTTCTACCATGGGAAATTTTTATTTTATAATGGTGGGAAAGGGATAATTGTCTACACAACTATAACCCCATTCACCGGGTTAAAAAATGATCTATTACATCGACGTGGTAAATAAGTGTTCATATGGTTCTTAACTAGCTGATTTGATAAAGTGCAAGTTTGTAAGTGGTCACAAGTGCTGCGGATGTGCGTGATCAGTACGGTGAGCTATAGATATTACTATGTGAATCCGGCCTCTGGTCGCGCCCAGACGCTGTGCTAGTGAACGCTTACAAAACTAAACAATTATACCTTTTGATATACGGCTTTTTTTACCATGATACAAAGTTTTGTTGAAATAAAAATTCCGGAAAGCTTAGGGCCTTCCGGAATCATAATTAAACAAAAATATGCGACTATCAGTTTAGAACATTTAGATCGTATTTATTCGCTCCGACTGCGTCAGAATCGAGACATAGCAGCGCTACATCGAGGATTTTGCGACCTATGGAGCAGAAGAATACGACCTAAAAGCAGACCCGAGAATAAGAAGTAAATTATTTTGATTTCCTTAATAAGTAAAAGCCCCAGGTGGCAATAAGCAATGGGAATAGAGCCCAACCGGATCCCCGGTGCGAAGAAAGAAATCAAAATGATGATTAATCAACTCCACCAATCTAGTTATCTCAGACTTTGGAAGCAAAATAAATTGATGATCAACAGGCAACATCCCCATGGCCGACTGGCTGAGCTGTTTTAAAAACTCTTGTCCGGGGCTCAACTTCTCTTCCATTAGAGCTGGGCTAAATGTTTTTATACCAGCAATGGATGCTGCCTCGGCAACAGCATCGTTTAGGTCTCCCAGCTTATCCACTAACCCGAGACTCTGAGCGGTGGCACCATCCCACACCCTACCCTCGGCTACTTTTTCAACCCGGCTCTTCTCCATACCCCTCCCAGCTGCCACAACCTCTAAAAATTGTTGGTAGCCATGTTGTACCTTAAGCTGAATAGCCTGTTCCGTCTCCACCCCTAGGGTTCGAGTCGGATCCCCGTCTCCTGCAATTCTGGTAGTTCCCATACCATCGCTAAATATTCCATAATGGGCCAGAGACTCCTGAAAAGATGGAAATGCTCCGAATATACCGATGGAACCGGTAAGAGTGTAAGGCGACGCCAAAATAGCATCAGCATCTGCTGCGAGCCAATATCCACCTGAGGCCGCCATTGACCCCATGGAAACCACCACCGGTTTACCTGCCTGCTTGGTTCTGAGTATCTCCTGGCGAATATATTCCGATGCAAAAGCACTACCCCCGCCAGAATCGATTCTCAAGACCAGAGCCTTAACCGCCTTATTCTCACGAGCCTGACGAATCTCCTCGCTGATATCCATGGAAGCAATTTGTTCAGGCTCTCCCTTGGCGTGGATAATATTGCCCTGGCAAACAATAACCGCGATAAGGTTTTTATCCTCTTCGTCACTACTGCTAAAAGAACTACCGGTGGCGTCCAGATAATCTGCCGAGTCAACTTTCTTGTAACCACCCCCATTAGCACCTTTACCGGTGAGACTGACAAGATAATCCTCTAACTCATTGTGAGTTTTCAAGCCGTCGATAAGGCCAGCATTAAGAGCAAGGCGACCGGAATTTCCCTTAACGGACCGTACATTGCTCACCAATTTATCGATATGGTCCTTTATCGCTTGAGGGGTTAAGCCCCTTTGCTGTGCTATATCATCACAATATACGTTCCATAAATTTGATAACCAGACCCGATTAGCCTCTTTGGCCTCGCCAGACATATCATTACGGATGAACGGTTCCAGGGCTGATTTATAGGAACCGACCTTGAAAATATGAAAATGGACCCGAAAGTCATCCAGAAACTGTTTAAGATAGATTCGAAAAACCCCGAACCCGTGCAACATAACATCGCCCATAGGGTTCATATAGATTTCATCGGAGTAGGAAGCCAGGTAATATTGGGTTTGATTGAAGCTATCGCCAACTGCAATAACTACTTTATTATTCTTTTTGAAATTCTCAATGGCTCGGCCAAGGGTCTTTATCTGATTCAAACCGATATTTCCCATGGAAGAAGAATCGATAACCATCATCTTAATGCGTTTATCGGTTGCCCCATTATTAACGGCATCCAGGAGGTCCTGAAACACTGTTTCACGTCGCCCCTTACCACCACTGACTTCGTTGATGAACATAGTAAACTCATCAATAGTGGACTTCTCCACCACGTTGCCCACTGGCCGGAGTACCAAAGCTGCTCCGTTGGGCACTGTGGGTTTAATTTCATGAAAAAGCCCTCCCAGTACCACTAAAAAAATTATAAATAGAAAAAGAACGGCCAGGCTGCTGCCCAGCGTAATTAGCCTTATGCACCAGCGCAGGATCTTGCCTACCACATCAAAAAATGTTTTCAAAATAACACCATAAATTTGGAACCTGACGTATTGTATAAAAAAATCTCATGGGAAACGATACCGGATCGGGTTGCTTCTTGCAAGGGGCGAGCGAGTAGAGATAGTAATAAATCGTAAATTACACCTGTTATTAACTCATGTATTTTCTGTAAGAGTTCACCAGCACCACGTTTGCAGACGATCAAACCGGATTCACATAAGATTAACTTTAACTATCCGGCCTGCTTGCATACATCCACAGCACTGGTAAACACTTACTGAACCGATGTTGTAGCACTTTTCTTTTTAACCCGGTGAACGGTTAATATTTTTTTGATAAGAACAAAATAGATCATTAAGCTCATAAGCGTGCATATTCCACTTAGGAGCTATCAGAATATCCGGATGGGAGGTGGACCAAAAACGATGGATCACCACCGATTGCGGAACACGTGCAATGACCTGAGATAACAGTTTCATATAATCTTCAACAGTAAATACCCCGACCTCCCCACGTTGATACATATGATGAAGCTCGGTATCACGGATCACCTGTAAATGATGAAATTTAAGAGCGTCCACTCCGCTTGCACACACTTCTTCCACCGTTGAAAGCATCTCTTGGGTACTCTCACCGGGAATACCAAAAATGAGATGGGCCCCGAGCTGCAAGCCATCTGTTTGGCGAATTAATGTGGCTGCCCCCTGATAATCGGCATAGCTGTGATTGCGATTAAGCAAATCCAAACTCTTTTGGTGGATGGACTGGAGACCCAGTTCTACCAAAATTTCCTTACCGCTGGAGCGCTGAAGATCATTAAGGGCCGCCACGATATCTGAATAAATATAATCAGGGCGAGTAGAGATAATAAGGCCCACGCAAAGAGGGTCGGCAATCACCTTTTCCAAAATCGGTTTAAGCAGATCCAGGGACAGTGCGGTGACTGTCTCTTGTTGAAAATAGCCGAGGAAAAACCGAAATTTTCTGCGCAATAAATCTTTTTTCCCCTTGCCAAGCTGAGAGGAAATTGAGTCATTGGGATCCAAAAACAGAGGAGTAAACCCTGCAGGCTGACAAAAAATACAGCCTCCTGTTCGCCGATTGGGACACTTTACTCCCACATCAAGAGGAATCTTACCCACCGATCCCCCATATTTTTGACGATAATGGGTGCTAAAAGTAGTGATCAATCTACGTTATCCACAAGTTGATAATAGCGGCCCTCACCACATCCACGACACAAAATTCGGCCCTCTTGATTTATTTCCCTTTTGTTTTGCACCCAATCACCGCAAGCCTCACACTGTACCCTGCTCATGGGACCGCCGGGCATATTATACTCTGGGATGGTAACTCGGACCCGTTCAACCTTGTACAGCTCTTCCTCCGGCATTATTTTATATGCTTCCAATTGACGCTTGCGCTTTTCAAGAATTTCCGGACAATAATTTTTTGACGCTTCTCTGGACTCTTCTAAAGCGGTTACCCGCACAGCCACACCAGTTTCCAGGTTAACAAAGGTGGCCGCCATAACCCCATTATCCACAAAACGCAGAGAGCGTTTACCCATACTACAACCGGTCACAGACTGAATGGCATCGGTAGCGCAACGGTCAAGCTCCACAAAAACATAGACCTTTTTGCGATCATTGCCCTTGGGATCATCAATTCCTATTTCCCGCAAACCTAACATGGCGAGCCGCACCCCAATCACCTGGCCAGGGCAGATATGTCCATGAATTTTAGTGGACTCAGCGAACAATATTTCAAACGGCTCCATGGTTAACTTTCCTCTATAATTTACTTAGTGGTAAATCATCCAGCAGAACCGCATTTGCACACGATCATGCCGTTTCACACATAACAACTTTATCAACCGGCAACTTACACACATACACACCACTGCTAAACAATTTCAAAGTTACTTACGAATAATCCGGACTATCCCATTCACCTCAGGATCATTAATGGGCGGTTCACTTGCTATCTCGACCAGCGTACTCGGATTGGCCCGCTCAATTGACTCCCCTTTTGCATTGGTAATCGAGGTGATTCGTACCTTTTGAGTCGCTATAGAACGGGGCAAATACTCAACCTCATCGCCAACCCGTAATAGATTGCGAGTTTCCATGGTTAATGGAGACGCACTGCGAACTATTCCAACCGGTGCCCAAGGTTGTGGTGCCCGCATCTCATCATATAGCATATCGGAAGAGTCTGGAGAACTATCTGCAAAGTTTTCCGACTGCCCCCTGGTACCTATTTTTTTCATCTCTTCAGAGAATTCCACTGGCAGTACACAGTTTTCTAGGGATGTTCCACGTGAAACATTGTCCCGAATCCAATCAAGAGCAGCCCGATAAACACGCACGGTTTGCCCCACATACCCCATGGACTTTACCCGTCCTTCAATCTTTAATGAATCTACTCCAGCCCCAATCAGAGTTGGTAATCGATTAAGCAAACACAGGTCTTTGGAGTTAAAGATGTATGTTCCACGTTCATCTTCCTCCACCGGAAAATAACGGTCCGGTCTCTTTTCCTCAACCACTCGGTAGGAGTAACGACATGGCTGGGCGCAGTCCCCCCGGTTAGCATCTCGACCCGTTAAATAGGTGGAAAGCATGCAACGACCGGAATAAGAAATACAAAGTGCCCCATGCACGAAAACCTCAAGTTCCACGGAAGTGGATTGCCGAATAGTACTAATTTCAGCCAAACTCAGCTCTCTTGCCAAATTTACCCTTTTGACCCCCTGCTCGCCCCAGAAACAAACACTGGCCGGATTGGTCACATTAGCCTGAGTGGATAGATGGATCTCCACTTCAGGAATGATTTTCCGGGCAACATATAATATTCCAGGATCGGAAATTATTACACCATCCACTCCAGCATGACGTAAAAACAAAAAATAGTCTTCAAGACCATCAAAATCCGCATGGGTAGCAAAAATATTTAAGGTTACATACACCTTTACCCGGTATTTATGGGCATACTCCACCGCCTCTTGCAAACCAGCTTGGTCAAAATTTGCGGCCCTAGAGCGCAGACTATATTGTTTACCGCCCAAATATACTGCGTCAGCCCCATAGTGTATTGCAGTAACCAACTTGTCAAAACTACCAGCCGGTGCCAGTAACTCCGGCAATGCTCGTTTATTTTCCATAAATTTTTTCACTATATTTTAAATCAGATCCAATCAGGTCAGACTGGTTATCTGTTAGATATATATGTTAGGTTTGTAAAATCAATTATTATTAAATCAATCGTCATTTAAAAATTCCATTGGAACTTCTAGTTTAAAGGTGATAAAAGTGACAATATATTTTAGGATATCCATCAATTTATGCTGTGACAATGGTTTGTTACCTAACAAACATAACTCTCATAACCAGCAAACATTCTCCCCCAATGAAATGACACCGTAAGTGACATAATAATAATCAAGGGCAACAGAGGAAAATATATTAATTCACCTTTCAGACAATAAATAATTTATTTGTTTGGTCTTATAACAAACCAAACACAACAATATTAAATAATATACTCTTTTAATAGGAGAGCACAATGGTCAGTAAAAATTATTCTAAAACCGGAAAAATCTGCAGAGTTACATTTAAATATCCCAACAAAGAAAATGCCCTTTCCTGCTATCTCGCCGGGAGCTTCAACCAATGGTCTCAAGATAGCACCCCTCTAAAGCAATTAAAAAACGGTAATTTTTCAGTAACCGTTTCTCTTGCAGCTGGACACACCTACGCCTATCGCTATATACTGGATGGCAATGTTTGGGTCAATGACACTGAAGCTGATGGTCATGCTTCAAACGACTATGGTGAGAATAACTCCCTCATATCGGTATAGCCCTACCCTTGCCGACAATGCTGTAGACTTAAGAATTTCAAGGGAATCTCTCCGTTCAGCCGGCCACCCACAGGGGAGTGCCCCGACGGCTTCTGGATAGTTTCAACGTTTCGTATAATTAGAAACTTTTGCTTAAGTCAACAGTATTGCCCACAAGAGGTGCCCCAACAGATTCCAGAAGTCTTTCCGAAAGAGGCTTCATTTTACTTATGCAAAATCTTATTCGTTCAATCATACAATAAGACAGGCACTAATCTGTAGGGGCACTCCTTGTGGGTACCCGTTCCTTGGCGCTTAAAAACTAAGCGGCCATAAATCAAATAAATTGCCCCTTACCAAGGGGCCATTATACAGTACCACCTCTGCTGTACTTCCGAATATTAACCTTACTGATTATGAATAACAGTATCTTTACCAAAATGTTTATCATCACGTTGCGGATAATCAACCATATAATGCAACCCTCTAGATTCTTTTCTTCGAGCAGCACAGTCAATAATTAACTCTGCAATAACGGCAATGTTTCTTAACTCTATGAGATCAGGGGTGAGTAAATAATCATAAAAATGTTGATTAATCTCCTCAAGAACCGCTGATAATTTCCTACGCACTAACTCAAATCTCTTCTCCCGTCGCACAATACCAACATAGTTCCACATCAAGCGACGGATCTGATCCCAATTATGACTAATTAACACATTTTCCTCAATCAACTCCGCCTTCCCTACCCGCCACTCCTGCACCTCAGGAAGGGGTAAGTCGGAAATTGTATCCCACTGCTGGGTAACATATACCGCACAACGATGGGCAAACACCACCGCCTCTAAAAGGGAATTACTTGCCAAACGATTCCCACCATGCAAGCCTGTGCAAGCGGTCTCCCCCACAGCCATAAGGTTTGGTATGGTAGTACAACCATTAACATCAACCTGAACCCCACCACACATATAGTGGGCTGCCGGGACCACCGGGATGGGCTCTTTTGTTATATCAACTCCATACTTCAAACAGGTACTGTAAATGGTGGGAAAACGTTTTCGAAGATAATCCCCTTCACAATGGGATATGTCAAGATAAACACAATCTGCTCCACTCTCTTTCATTTCTGCATCAATTCCCTGGGCAACTGCATCTCTAGTAGCCAAGTCTCCACGAGAATCATACTTGAGCATAAACGGATCACCATTTTTATTGATTAACCGTCCACCCTCACCTCGCACCGCTTCAGAAATGAGAAAATTTTTAACATTTGGATTAAAAAAACAGGTAGGGTGAAATTGTACAAACTCCAAATTGGCAACCGATGCTCCTGCCCGATAGGCCATAGCCACCCCATCCCCGGTGGCAATATCCGGGTTGGTTGTATACAGATAAACCTTTCCACATCCACCGGTACAAAGAACCGTAATCTTAGCAGTTCGTGTTTCAACTTCACCAGTTTCCCGGTTCAACACATAAGCCCCAAGGCAGCGCTCCCCACTCTTTTCTTTCTCGCGAGCTCTGGATTCCAGCAACAAATCAATGGCCAAATGATTTTCCAAAACCTCTATATTTTTATTGGCTGCAACTTGCGCAAGTAAAGCCTGTTCGATTTCACGACCAGTAAGATCACAGGAATGAGCAACTCGACGGGCCGAATGCCCTCCCTCCATACCAAGATCAAACCCTGTGCCATCCGTATCTTTCTGAAAACGTACTCCAAAATCAATCAGTTCCTTTACACGCTCAGGTCCATCTTGAACCACCATCCTCACTACATCTTCATCACAGAGTCCATCTCCGGCCTTCAAGGTATCAGCAATATGCATTTCATAACTATCATTATCAGCCAACACGGCAGCGATTCCACCCTGTGCTAAATTTGTCGCACTATCAGCCCTTGCTTTTTTAGTTACCAGTGTTACACTAGCATAACTCGCAACTTTTAAGGCAAAAGATAGACCTGATATCCCACTGCCTATTATCAATATATCACTGAAATACATATCTCTCTCCTAGCTCAGTTTCACGTGAAACACCTTAAAATGAGCCTGCTACGCTAAATAAATGCTTTTTACTTATCCGATATATGCCAACTATAATCTTTATTATATACGGACTAATCAATAAAAGTTACCCTTTACACCCGATGAGCAAAAAAACATTGGTGAATAACTCAAAAATTAATCTTTTTTTTCACATATGCTCATTTATTGATTCAGTAAACGATTAGCAAAGTTAACCGGGCAAGAAAAATAGTGTTTGCACCACAAAGTGTGCTCATTAATCCAACTGTTTTTTCAACATCTTTATCGACAGCCCTATAATAGTATGATACTTATGCGTCACACGCCGCATCCTTAAGCTGTTTCACGTGAAACAACACAAAGATGTATGCGATTTTCTACTATAGTATCCTTGCTTTCACAAGGTCAATAACAAATGGTGGTTTATCATGGGGGAATCTAAGGCTAAAATAGTCGTTTTCGCAAACCAAAAAGGCGGTGTGGGAAAAACAACCACCGCCCTAAACCTATCCGCTTCCTTGGCGGAAAAAGGAAAAAAAGTACTCTTAGTTGATACAGACCCCCAGGGAAACGCCTCCAGCGGGGTCGGCCTGTTTAAAAGGAACGGTCACGGGCATCTCTACAGTTGTTATATGGATGAAAACACTGTTAATGTTGAGGATTGCATTCACTTTACCGGGGTCAAAAATTTTTCCATTATTCCCTCCTCAATTGACCTAGTAGGTGTGGAGATTGAATTCGTATCTGAAAAAAATCGAGAGAAAAAACTTCGTAATATCCTTCGTCCATTACGTGATAAATTCGATTATATTTTTATTGATTGCCCCCCGTCCTTGGGCTTGTTAACAATTAATGGTCTCACCGCAGCTGATTCAGTACTTATCCCCATCCAATGTGAATATTTTGCCTTGGAAGGACTATCTCAACTAATCGAAACAATTAGAAAAGTTAGAAAAGGGCTGAACAATACCCTTTTCATTGAAGGGTTATTACTGACCATGTATGATCGTCGTAATCGACTAACCCATCACATAGCCGATGAAATTAAGAAGCATTTCGAAAAGAAAGTCTACAAAACGGTCATCCCGAGAAATGTCCGTTTAAGCGAAAGCCCGAGTCACGGTAAGACCATTTTGGAATATGATCGAGGCTGTCCCGGCGCAAAAGCGTATATGGATCTGGGAAAAGAATTTTCTCAACGCAACAGGTAAAAAAGCCATGGCAAATAAATCAGTTTTAGGAAGAGGGGTAGACGCTCTACTTTCCGCAGATTTTGATAATGACCCCAACGAGCAATTTTTATTGCTTGATATTGATAAAATCAACCCCAACCCAAATCAGCCCCGTAAATACTTTGACGAGGAAAAACTAAACGCTCTAGCGGACTCGATCAAAGAGCGAGGAGTTATACAACCCCTACTGGTCACCAAGAGTAAGGGGAATCGCTACAATCTTATCGCCGGAGAAAGACGATTACGGGCCGCCCGCATAGCGGGACGAGACGAGCTTCCTGTGGTGGTCATGGAAGATAATGGTGAAAATGACGCTCTTGAATTAGCATTAATTGAAAACATCCAACGCCATGATCTTAACCCAATTGAGGAAGCTGCAGCCTACATACGTCTTATTGAAGATTTTAATATGACACAGGAAGAAGTTGCGACTAAAGTGGGGCGAAATCGCACCACCATCACCAACGTTGTCCGCTTGCTACAACTCTCCGATGAAATACAAATCAATATTATTGAAGGAAGCATCAGTGAAGGACATGCAAGGGTCCTTTTGCGACTCAAGGATGACAAACCAAGCCAATTAGAACTAAGAGACAGAATAGTTAAGGAAGGGTTATCGGTTCGACAAACCGAGTCCATCTGCAAACAGATAATAAATGCGGATAAAGTTAAAAAACCCACTAAAAAGCCCCCTGCCCTACCTGAGAAGTTTTGCAAAGAAGTTACTACAAACCTCAGTAATCGTCTTAGCACCAAAATTCGTATTGTCCAAAAGGGTAACAAGGGAAAACTGGAAATAGAATATCTTTCAAGTGAAGACCTGGAACGTTTGGTCTCCATTCTCTCTCATTAATAGTGAGATTCAGTTATGAAGAAAGAACAACACTCAAACACCCCAACAATTGTTCTATTCGTATTCTTTTTACTTCTCTGGATAACCGGTATCGCCTTGAACGAACCGCTCCGGGTAATCGAACAGGCATGGACAACATGCCTGGGATGCATCGGGATCGGTTAGCAATATGGAACGGATACGACTTTGGGTACAGGCTTTATGGTTTTTCCTCACCAATGGATACTGGGCCTTCCCGTTCAGTAAAAACATCTATCAAGGTCCGCTAAAGGTTATATGCTCACCGGGCCTAAACTGTTATTCCTGTCCGGCGTCAACCACTTTTTGCGCCTTGGGATCCCTGCAAAATCTTCTTGCAGCAATACGTTTTAACTTTCAAACCGGTCAATACTATTTCGGCTCCTTTGTCCTGGGCACCATAGGCTTACTAGGGATAGTATTCGGCCGATTCATCTGCGGCTGGGGATGTCCCTTTGGCCTAATCCAAGATTTACTGGCCAAAATTCCAACCAAAAAATTTAAAGTTCCATCCTTCCTCCTTCCTGGCAAATACCTATTTCTTGCCTTATTTGTTATTATTTTACCCTTAGTGGTAACTGATGATATGGGAATGGGCAGAGTATGGTTTTGCAAATATGTTTGCCCGGCCGGTACTTTAGAGGCTGGTATTCCAATGATGCTCCTGAAACCACAGCTGCGTGATATCATAGGGATACTATTTTGGTCTAAGGTCGCTATTTTGACCTTTTTCCTGGGGTGGTCCATTGCTAGCGTTCGTCCATTTTGTAAAACAACTTGTCCACTTGGAGCCTTCTACTCCATGTTCAGTCGTTATCAACTCATCAAGATGAAACTTAACAAAAAGCTCTGCACCAACTGTAAAGCATGCCATGAAGTATGCCCAATGGATATCCGCTTTAACGAGCAACCAAATAATTTAGAATGTATTAACTGTTTACGTTGCATGAATGAAGGTTGTACTTTCGGAGCGATATCCATTGAAGTTGCCGGTTACCCCATTCCTTCCGGGGCTATACGTAAAAAAGAAACAACCTATTAATAACTTGTATATTATGAGGAAAACACAGACACTTTGCCAATTAATTGTTTTTGTCGTTGTCTTATTGACCCTCAGTCCAGCTTTTGCCAAGATGGTCAGCATCAAATACGATAACGTCAATATGCGCTCGGGACCAGGAACTAACTATAGGGTGATGTGGAAGCTAGGACAAGGATTCCCCCTTATAGTACTGAAAAAAAAGGGAAACTGGTTACGAGTTAAGGATTTTGAAAACACTATCGGTTGGATACATAAAAAACTTACCGTTAGCACCCCCCACATGATAGTAAAACGAAACCGCCAGTCTTCCAAACGAGTTAATATCCGTAGCGGACCCGGGACAAACTACAAGATAGTAGGAAAAGCATATTACGGAGTAGTATTTCGCTCAGGTGAACAAAAAAGCAGCTGGGTGCAAGTACAACATAAATCCGGAGTAAAAGGCTGGATAAAAAGGAGCTTTGTATGGGGCTGGTAACAAAGAAAAAAAGCCCCACCGTCAATAATAACGATGGGGCTTATATCATGGCGGAGAGAGAGGGATTCGAACCCTCGGTGGAGTATAACCCCCACACTCGCTTAGCAGGCGAGCACCATCGGCCAGCTCGGTCATCTCTCCAAGTGATCAATTATCTGGCGGAGGGAGTAGGATTCGAACCCACGGAACTTTCGTTCAACGGTTTTCAAGACCGCCGCCTTAAACCACTCGGCCATCCCTCCACGCAGTGCACTGTAAATAACATTTCAGAAAGATACTGTCAATATCCACCTTGCATCGAATAAATTTTTGTTATGGAAATGAATACAAACAGATTACACGAGAACAAAGACATAGAAGTTGTCAACATATCGTGCCTTTACAAAGTAACCAAACAACTCGCCTCCTCCTCAAACCTCAAAGAGTGTTTAGAAAATATCGTAAATATTCTTTCAAAAGATAAGGAGATGGAAAACGGGACGGTTACTATTATCAACCCCATTACCTCTAAATTAGAAATCGAGGTTGCTGATGGAATAACAGCTGAAGCACGTAGACGAGGAACATATAAGCTAGGGGAGGGCATTACCGGACGAGTTGTGGCCTCTGGAAGTCCTATTATCATTCCCCAGATTGGTGATGAACCTGGATTTCTCAACAAAACCCGAACCCGGGGCGATGAAAGAAAAAAGAAATTTTCTTTTCTCTGCGTCCCTATAAAAACTGCCAGCCACACCATTGGTGCTCTTTCAGTTGATCGCGAATATCCAGAAGGTTTGGGTAAAGAATCGGAGAATGATCTACGATTTTTAACTGTGGTATCAGGATTAATAGCCGACACCGTACATCGGGTCCAAACAGTTAATGAAGAAAAAGAGGCGCTACGCACCGAAAATTCAAAACTGCGTCGAGAGTTATCCTCTAAAAACAGAATCCAGGATATCATTGGTAATTCATCCCGAATGCAGGAAGTTTTTGAGATGGTACACAGGGTTGCCGATTCCAACGCCACAGTGCTATTACGCGGTGAATCAGGAACAGGAAAAACCCTAGTAGCCAAGGCTATTCACCACAACTCCAATCGCAAAGAAGGTCCATTTATAGTGGTCAACTGCTCGGCCCTCCCTGAAAATCTACTTGAAAGTGAACTTTTTGGTCATGAAAAAGGCTCTTTCACCGGTGCTCACACCAGAAAGATTGGACGTTTTGAAATGGCCCAATCCGGTACATTATTTCTTGATGAAATCGGGGAAATTTCCCCGGCAGTTCAAGTAAAATTACTAAACGTGATCCAAGAAAGAACATTCCATAGAGTAGGTGGCGCTCAACCCATAAGTGCAGATATACGCTTGGTAGCGGCCACTAACCGAAATTTAGAAAAAGCGGTTAAAGAAAATGATTTTCGGGAAGATCTCTATTACCGCCTCAATGTATTTCCCGTGTACTTGCCCCCCTTACGTGAACGTCGCACAGATATTTTATTACTTGCTGAATTTTTCCTGGAAAAATATGCTGGGGAAAACAAAAAAGACATCAAACGTATATCCACCTCCGCCATTGACCTGCTCATTCAGTATCATTGGCCTGGCAACGTGCGGGAACTACAAAACTGTCTGGAACGGGCAGTACTCATCTGTGATGAAGAAAGTATCAAATCTATCCACTTGCCCCCTACCCTACAAAGTGCCGATAGTATCAGAGACGGCGACAAACTATCATTAGCAAGATCGGTAGAAAATTATGAACGAGATCTTATTATCGATGCCTTAAAAAATAATAATGGCAACCAAACCAAGGCAGCTAAATACCTGGACACAAGTCTACGGATCATTAACTACAAGATTCACGGATATAATATCGATCCAAAGCAATATAAAGTGAAATAATGCATATTCTAATGCATGTTTGTTGCGGACCCTGTTCTCTCTACCCTCTTAAGCTGCTTAGAAGCAAGGGGCATGAGGTGAGCGGTTGGTTCCACAATCCCAATATTCACCCCTACCGTGAATTTAAGGCAAGAATACAGGCCGTACGCAGTGTTTCCAAACAAAGGGACTTTCCTATAGAAATCGATAGCAACTATGGGTTAACCCAATTTTTGCGCACCGTAGTCTTTCATGAAACAGTCCGTTGTTTTGCCTGCGTTGATATGCGTCTTGAAAAAACTGTAGAGATGGCTAAAATAATCGGGGCTGAGGGTTTTACCAGCTCTCTGCTATATTCGAAATATCAAAATCATTCCTATATAAAAAAGAAAGGGATAGAATTAGCTGAGGCAAATAATTTACATTTCATCTATGAAGATTTCCGACTCGGCTGGCAAGAAGGTATAGATGAATCACTCGCTTTGGATCTCTATCGCCAACCATATTGTGGCTGCATCTATAGTGAACAGGAGCGTTATGATAAAAAACTACGCAAAAAAATACAAAAAAAATAGTACCTGATCACAGGGCAGGTAACTAGCTAATTTATAACATCGAACAGGTAAGCGTTTACCTGTGCTGCGCATATGTGCTAGCAGGCCGGTGAGCTATAGTTAATCCTATGTCAATCGGATCTGAGAGCACGCAGGCATGGTGCTGATAAACGCTTACGCGTTTTTGATTTAAATAACAAACAGAAACAATGGAATATCTAATGCATAAAAATATAATCGTACTTGCTACGGGAAATCGTAACAAACTTAAGGAAATGAAAAGAATCCTCAAAGATTACCCAGTTGAGTTGAAATGTTTGAGCGATTATCGAAGCCTGCCGGAAGCCGTAGAAGATGGAGACACTTTTGAGGAAAACGCCTATAAAAAAGCTATTCATTATGCCAAAGTTCTCGGATTACCTGCCTTGGCCGATGACTCTGGCCTGGTCGTGGATGCTTTAGACGGGCGTCCCGGGGTATATTCGGCCCGTTATGGCGGGGAAAATACAGATGACTGGAAAAACTGTGAAAAGCTGCTCGGTGAAATAAAAGATAAAACTGATC
>JAOTSI010000246.1 GCA_029865005.1 Desulfobulbaceae bacterium | reverse complement strand
TGGCTCTTCGCTATTTCGTGTGGGTAATGGTATGACAATGATCATTTCATTTTACCCCGGAGGCTTTCGTTAAGATGGATCCTGAATTACTATTTGGTGCTGCTCTTGGTATTACTTCTCCCTGGAAAGTTGAAGAGGTTGAATTCTCCAAGGAGGATAAACGTCTCGATATTAGAATCAGCTTTGAGCGAGGTGCCACCTTTGCCTGCCCCGTCTGCGGTGCTGCTGCACCGGCACATGACACAAAAGTGAAAACATGGAGACATCTAAATTTCTTTCAGCACGAAGCCTACTTAACGGCTCGTGTGCCACGAGTGAAGTGCCCTAATGCCGGTTGCGGAGTAAAGCAAGTGACTCTTCCTTGGGCTCGACCAGGCTCCGGCTTCACCCTCCTTTTCGAGGCACTGGTGATGACACTCGCTCGAGAGATGCCGATTAATGCCGTAGCGGCCCTTTTAGGGGAACACGATACCCTCCTTTGGAGAGTTATCGATCATTACGTCCAAATGGCTCGTGAGCGAAACGACTTTTGCGAAGTCCGCCGCGTCGGCATGGATGAAACTTCTGCCAGAAAAGGGCAGGATTACGTATCGTTATTTTTCGATATGGATCAACGACGCCTTCTGTTCGGAACTGAGGGTAAAGATCACGAGACAGTCAAAGCATTTACGAAGGACCTTGAGGCACACAACGGTTCAGCAGAGAAAATCACCAACGCTAGTCTTGACATGTCAAAGGCCTTCATAAAAGGCGTCAACGAAGCCCTTCCCAATGCTGAAATCACGTTTGATCCATTCCACTTGATTCAGCACATGAATGATGCCCTGGGTAAAGTGAGGGCGGAAGAAGCCTCCATTTTTCCAGACCTTATGAAAGGTAGCCGCTACGTATATTTGAAAAATCCTGAAAACCTGACGAAAAAGCAGTTCGAAAAGTTAACTACCCTTTCCAATCATCGGCTAAAAACTGGTCGAGCCTATCTCCTTAAATTGGGCCTTCAAGATGTTTACTTCGCCACTAGTCGTGAAGAGGGCGAAAGGCGACTGAAAAGTTGGTACAGCTGGGCAATTAGATGCCGGATTGACCAAGTGAAAAAAGTTGCCAAGACAGTTAAAAATCATTGGAACGGGATTCTTTCTTGGTTCGACAGCAAATTGTCCAACGGGTTCATCGAAGCAATTAATGGCCTGATACAGTCAGTCAAAAGAAGAGCCAGAGGATACCGAACCACCAAAAATCTAATCAACATGGCCTTCCTGATTGCCGGCAAGCTTGATTTTGCGTTACCCACATGAAATAGCGAGGAGCCCTTTTTTGGAACGGCCAATGAGCAAACATTGCTTAAACATTTTAAATTTAAAAACAGCCTTGAAGGGTTCAATAAATTTATACAGAAAACCAAGTCTGTTAAACTGCGCCACGAACTTGAAGAGGTCATATTTGATCTAGAAACAACAGTTAACCGCCACAAGTCATTATATGAATTTTTAGTAAAAAATGGACACTGTCTCGTGTTGGTTTCTCCAGGTGCTGCAAAGAAAAACAAAGAATTGATCACTGGTCGTTGGGACAAATCCGACAGTAACGACCCCGCCAACATCGCTGACCTGACTTCACAGGGTAAGTTTCTGTTTTATGATTTCCCTTCAGCACCGATACGGGACCGAAAGCCTTATTATCGTAAAAAGGATAACTTAAAAAGGATATGCATAGCCGTAGGATGCGCATTCGAAACTACCTTTTAGCCCAATACTTTTCTGAGCTGGATTCTAGTTTCGGAAGTTTTGATAAAGAAAATCTCTAAGTTATCAAATACACTGATGACAAATTTACAGACGTCTTCAAGAAGAGGATAGCTAAAAAGATAAGCTATGATTCTCGCCCCCTCTCCAAACTTATCAGAATATCTTCTACATTCTTGAGAGCATCGGTAAATTTATAATTATCTACCAAATCGGCCAGTTCCTTCATTTGTACACCATACGGCGTACCGTTGAATAATGAGGCCAACTCTTCAACCACCTGTTCCGCCTCCATATCATTTACCTCAAGCAACTCTTTCAACTCAGCCAAACGGGGCAAGACCTCGGCCCGATCCACCTCGACTTCCGCCATCACCGTCTCCTCTGTCGAGGAGGAGGCTCTCGGCAATATATCCAACCCTCTCATGACCACTGCTAATTCAGTCACCACCCCCGCAAACAGCCCATCAATATCCAGCCCATCCATATCTTCCATGCAGGCCCGTTCCAAGGCCTCGGCCGCATTCTGAACCCCTTTGGCCCCAAAGTTTCCGGCCAGCCCCTTAAGCGTATGAACAATACGTACCGCAGTCTCGCTATCACCATCGCTTCTCGCGGCGCTGAACTGTTGCACAAAACTCTGATAATCGCCTTGAAATTTACCAAGCAACTTTAAATACAGCTCTGCATTCCCACTCACTACAGCAAGCCCGGCAACCGTGTCGATTCCAGGAAGATCCGGAATATCAGCTGTACTATCGACGTCTTCCTCTATGTCCTCCGTAACACACGTCCCCCCTCTTTCGCTGGGAGTAATCCACTTGGCCATGGTATTGAACATTTCGTTAACGTTAATCGGTTTTGAAATGTGGTCATTCATTCCGGCTTCCAATACCTTTTCCCGGTCACCGACCATGGCATTGGCAGTCATAGCAATAACCGGCAAATCAGAAAACCTTTCAATCTCCCTTATTTTTCTTGTGGTCTCATACCCGTCCATGACCGGCATCTGACAATCCATGAGTACCCCATCAAAGGGTTCGTGCTCCAAAATCTCCAATGCTTCTAAACCATTCTCCACCACCTCGACACAGATACCGTTACCCATGAGCAATTCCACCGCCACTTCTTGATTGATTTCATTGTCCTCAACCAACAAAACCTTGGCACCACGTAGTTTGGCAACGGCCTCGGACATTACCTTCCGGTTGCCGGCGGCGCGGGTACCGTTTACCACTTCACGCCCCATGGCCTGCAGAATAGTCTCCAACAGAGTACTTTGAGTCACAGGCTTAATCAAGATACCCGCCATCTCAATATCTTTGGCTTCCTTCATCCCCCCCATGCTACTGTAGGCTGCCATCATAATCACCGAGGGCGGGTGAGCGAGCTTCATGCTCCCGATCATCCTTGTCGTTTCCACCCCGTTCATCACCGGCATCCTGCAGTCCATCAAGACCAAGCCGTAGGGTTCACCTTGGTCCGCCTCTTCCAGCATAGCCACTGCTTCCTCCCCCGTACCCGCCTGTTGGGAACGAAACCCGAAACTTGTGAGCATTTCCATTAAAATTTCCCGGAAAGTGGCGTTATCATCAACCACCAACGCCTTGAGCTTTCCTAGTTCCTCGGCCGCCGACATGGGGCTCAATGGCTGTTCGGCTTGTTTTGTGAGCCGGGCGGTAAAGTGGAAAGTACTCCCCACCCCTTGTCGACTCTCCACCCAAACTTCTCCATCCATCATCTCTACAATTTTTTTACTGATCACGAGCCCGAGACCGGTACCGCCATGTTTACGGGTAGTGGAAGCATCCGCCTGACTAAATGGCTGAAATATCATTTTTTGTTGCTCCTCGGTCATACCGATACCGCTATCGCTTACCGTAAAGTGCAAGATGACCTCTTGCTCATCCTGCTCGCGCAAGGCAACAGCGAGCACGATCTCCCCCCCTCCTTCGGTAAATTTCACCGCGTTATTCCCTAGATTAATCAAAACTTGCCCCAAACGCAGGGGATCACCGACAAGAGCCCTGGGCACATCAGCGCCCAGGCGAAACATCAGCTCAACATCTTTTTCCTCCGCCTTCAAACCCAATAGGTTCCCAAGGTTATCCAACACATCCTCAAGGTTGAACTCGGTTTTCTCAATATCGAGCTTGCCAGCCTCGATCTTTGAAAAATCCAGAATATCATTAATAATTCCGAGCAAGCTCTCGGCCGAGAGCTGCACCTTTCTAATATGATTGCGTTGTTTAGGAGTCAGACTGGTCTGCAACGCGAGGTGCGACATACCAATAATGGCATTCATCGGGGTGCGGATTTCATGACTCATATTGGCGAGAAATTCCGACTTGGACCTGTTTGCCTGTTCGGCTTTTTCCGTGGCGAGCATGAGCTCTTTTTCAATCTTTTTCAGATGACGGATATCAGTAACAAGGGCAACGGCGTACTGAGGGCTTCCATCCAGATTACGGATGGTTGATGCATGGAAAATGCATGGAATATTGAAGCCGTTTTTATGCCTGAGTGCAATCTCGTAACTACGATGATCCATAGCACCTATCAAGGCTGTCTGTTCGAGAAAAATTTGCTTGTTCTCCTCATCAACGAATTCAAAAGGCGTGAGACCGAGCATGCTCCCGGTTGGGTAACCAAGAATATCACAAAGCGACTGGTTCACCTCAATGGTTTTTTTTGTTTTCGGATCAATGAGCCAATACCCTTCAGTGGTTATTTCAAGCACGTTTTTATATTTATGCTCACTCTCCTCAGCCTCTTTGCGTAAGGCATCGCGGGCCTTGATCAAAACAACAGTGGCGCGCTTGCCCAAGGTGAGCGTTATAAGGATACCGCTTATGGCAAAAAAGAGTGCCAGAACTATAATGACCAACGTGTTGAAACGGTTCATTATAAAAGCAGCGAGAGCATCATCACGATTGACCTCGGTGGTGATACCCAGGCCCAATTCCCTACTCCACATCCAGACCCCGAACACGAGAACTCCCCGATAATCCCGATACCCATGCATATCATCATGAATAAGATATTTTTCGACCTGAAAAAGCTTATTGACCGATTGGTTTCGTAAAGCCAGCGCGTCTGCGGCCATGCGGGTTAGTGGCCGTTCCTTCATCGGAATTAGTGTTTGTTCACCTTGAGTTAAATCAACCCCCGGATCACGAATCTCAATCTCTCCCCCCTCTCCGATAGCGATCGGTAACCTATAAACATTACCTTCAAAACGGCTTCCGGTAACCATTCTTCCCTGATGATCGAAGACATATGTTTCACCAGTCTCCCCAAACCTGGCGAGGCGAAAGATACTTTCCAAGTCCGTTTGGGGCCGAATGCGTTGTGCCAAGGCCGCTATGATTTTTTCTTCTTCATCATGCACCGGTACCAGCTGAAACATACTCAAGGGTGACACCTTCGACTCCTCGATGCCGTGAACCGCTTGCTCGGGGTATCTTATCGGTGGAACGAATACTTTTTCCCCCAATAATACCCTGGTCAATAGAGTCGGATACTCCTCCTCAATAGGATTTACCTCACCGATTAGCTCTTCTATTTCGGAATAATAGGTTTTACGATCAACACCAATTATGGTGAAATCACCTCCCCCGATGCTTTCCTTCTCGTCATAGAAAAACTCACGCGCCCGGCTCAAAACCTCTCCTCTTTGTCGCTGATCTCGCGTCGTTTCTGTCAAGCCTTTGACAATAGCTAAAAATCCACGTTCTTCGGTGAACTCCGAAAGAATGATTGCCTGCTGCTCTACCCAAGAATTGAACCGCTCCACCGCATTAATCAACACTAACTTCAGTTCTTCTCTTTTCAGCTCGATGCTGCGCTCAAGATTACGTTCCAATACAAACCATGTTGTCGCCAACATCACTGCCACCACAATTACCATCAACAGCATGGTAACTCGTTGGAAACTTACTGATCCGAATACATTTACAATCCTTTCTTCTGAAAAATAGCGCTGGATCAAAAAACGAATCAAGAAAAGAAGTATTATGAGGACAACAACAAGCAGGCCGAGCAACCATAAAGGCAGCGGCTTGCTCCGGCCCGCAGTATACTTTCCATCAAGATGCTCTCTTGGACTGTTTAACGAGGGAAGCCAGCGCTCGGAAATACCACTCTTTACCTCCGAAGGGATATCAGCCAATGCTTTATTAAGGATGGTGAGCAACGGTGCCCAGTCCGACCGGACACACAGGCTCATGTCTTCCCGGTGCATGGGAGAATCAGCTAAGATTTTAAGATTATCAAAATGATTTGCTGTTATCAGGTGACGCGCCTCGCCCTGAAATCCTATATAGGCGTCGGCCTCCCCGGAGGAAACTTGTTTGAGCCCTTGCAGGGGTGATTCGATTTCCGTTATGGTTAAGCCGGGATGATCATAATGCAAATGCTCGGCAACCTTGGAGCTTTGAGCGATCAAAACTTTACGCCCATGAAGCTGCTCATCGCTGCGTAAAACCATGTCCGTACGGGTGACGATCACCCAAGGAATAGAAATTATCGGATCGGAATAAAGGAAATATTTATCGTACTCGGGAGTCGATTCGCAAAGCGATATCATGTCAAGCTCACGAGCTTTGAGTCGCCTGGTCATCTCGGGCCAACTCTCAACGGCTACTCTTTCAAACTCCACCCCTAAACGCGACTCCAGTTGCGACAGGATATCAGCTACAAAACCTTGATGTTGCCCTTGGCTATCCATAAAGTCAAATGGTAGCCAGTTCGGAGCAACTCCCAGGTGAATTGGGAGGTGATTTGCGAGCCAGTCCTTTTCCTGATCGCTTAGCCTCATCTCCCTCGGCTCTTCCCTGGCCGACCGTGCCCATTTTGACAGTATCGGCGCTCTCACCTTATCACCAATGTTTCGCAACACCTTATTAAGAACAGAGTGAAGAATCGGATATTCCAGATTGACACCGAGGCGGACCCCTATATCGGTCTTAATGATTCCCGAGATTACCAAATCGACCATTAAATACTTATCGAGCAGGTAGGAATAGTTCGTATAACCCAGCAAGCCATCCGCTTCGCCGGAGCTGACTTTTT
>JAOTSI010000245.1 GCA_029865005.1 Desulfobulbaceae bacterium | reverse complement strand
AATTTAATTCTACCCAGGGGTAAATCCAGATCATCATGGAGTACTAAAACTTGTGAAGGTTCGATTTTAAAATAATCGCAAAATCGAATAACACATTCTCCAGAGCGATTCATATAGGTTAGAGGCTTTAATAAGAAAAGTGAGGAACTTCCCACCCGGTCGCGACAGTAAAGACCTTTCCACTTCTCTGATTCAATACGTAAGCCCTTCTCTTCCGCAAAATTATCCAGGGCGATAAAGCCGATATTATGTCGTGTTGCCGTGTAGTCAGGACCTGGATTTCCCAATCCGACCACTAATACTGTTTGAGAAGCCATAACGTAAGGTAAGATATTTGTAGATCCATACACTAGATAACGTCTACGGATGAAAATAAAAAAAACCGGAAAAGAAAACTTTTCCGGTTTTTTAACAATCTATAATCACACTGTGAATGTGTTATTTAAGGTAGTATACCTTTTTAAATAACATTTACACAAAGAGCGGACTTATTGTCAAGAATCTCAACGGTATCTGCTACTTCCAGGTCACCAAATGTAACTCCCGCCTCTCCTTTATTAAGAGGGGTAACATCAACTGTGATATTATCTGGAATATCAAGTGGACAACCTTTGATACGAACGCTGCTTTGAGCAACATGCAGCTCACCACCTAGATCTACACCTTTGGCAACGCCAGTATAGTTTATAGGCACTTTGAATTCGCGCTGGGCATCCAAAGAAATTTCTTGAAAATCTACATGAATGAGACGATCAGTTACGGGATGTACTTGAACATCCTTTATGAGTACGTGACGAGTATCTTTATCGTCACCATCAATGTCCAAAGTTACAACTGCGTTCCGACCATGGAGAGCAAATAACTCTTTGTAGAGCTTAGCGCTATCGAACTGCAAAGCAAGTGCATCAGCACCATTGCTATATACAACAGCAGGTGTTTTCTCGTCCATTCTCAAACGGCGTGATTCCCCTTTACCATATACGGTGCGAATCGACGCTGGAATATCTACCTGAAGCATGGGAATCCTCCTTACCTCTAAAATACGTAGTGTATTTAATATTTAAACAAAAAGATAACTAACAGAGTCTTCGGAATTTATTCTGCGAATCGCTTCACCAAGAAGCTCGCTCACCGAAAGAACTTTAATTTTTTTACAATGCTCAGCCGCTCCCCGCAAAGGTATCGAGTTGGTCACAACCAATGACTTGATGCATGACTTTTCGATCCTCTCAATAGCCGGGCCAGAGAGAACAGGATGAGAACAACAGGCATGAACTTCACTAGCTCCCATCTCTTTAAGCTTGGTAGCCGCGCCGCACAGAGTCCCTGCAGTATCAACCATGTCATCAAGTAAAATTGCGGTTTTACCTTTGACATCACCGATAACGTGCATGGCCTCACACTCGTTGGCTCGTTCCCGTCGCTTATCTATAATGGCCAGGCCAGCGTTTAACCGCTTGGCAAATGCTCTGGTACGTTCCACACCACCCGCATCAGGAGAAACCATTACAACATCATCAAAGGTCGCTCGTATATATTTAAGAATGATGGGTGCAGCATAAAGATGGTCAACAGGAATATTAAAGAAACCTTGAATTTGACCGGCATGGAGATCCATACACAAAACTCGACGGGTACCTACCGCCATAAGCATTTCAGCTACCACTTTGGAGGTGATCGGTACCCTAGGCCTCACCTTACGGTCTTGACGAGCATAACCATAATAAGGAATTACTGCTGTTATCCGCCTTGCTGAGGCACGCCGAAGTGCATCAACCATAATGGCTAATTCCATCAGGTGATCGTTTACCGGCGGACAAGTAGGCTGAATAACAAAAACGTCCGCACCGCGGACGTTTTCACCAATTTCTACAGATATTTCACCGTCGCTGAACTTTTTAACCTCAGCGGACGCTAGCGGAACATCCAAATATTGACAAATCTCCCGGGCCATGGCTGGATTTGCATTCCCGGTGAATATTTTCATTGTTTTCGGCATTTCTCGTGTCTCGAAAAACACTGGCTGGGGCGGCAGGATTCGAACCTGCGCATGCAAGAATCAAAATCTTGTGTCTTACCGCTTGACGACGCCCCATTCCCAGATGAATTAATATATATATAAAAAAACAACCAATCAAAGTTTTATCTCTTCATGGTCATTTAAGGGATCAACGAGATACACCTTGTTGTACTCACAGCGCAACAGATCAAGGCATTTTTCAGCTTCCCTTTTACTCTCACGAGAAAAGAGTCCAAAAATCGTTGGTCCGCTTCCTGACATCATAGAGCAAACAGCACCGAGCTGAACGAGCCGCTCCTTGAGCGCCCCTAACTTCTTGTACCGATCTAAGGTGACCAGTTCAAGATCGTTATACAACTCTGTAGGCAAAATGGCACGTCGAGCGACCTCATCGGCCACTCTTACGCAGTCACTACTGCTTGTTGAGTGATCAATTATATCATCATGAGAATCGCTTGTCAATCTAAAATTCTCATAAACCCACTGTGTGGAAACCGAAAATCCAGGGTTAACCAGGATGATAAAAAAATCACTTATCGAAACAGCAGGTTGTAACTTATCACCAATCCCTGTAGCCCATACAGCGGGCATAGGTGAGACAAAAAGAGGCACATCAGCACCTAGCTCAGAACCGAGTTGCAGCAATTCATCAAGGGAGCAGTTAACCTCAAACAACTCTTTAAGACCGTTGAGTATGGCGGCTGCGTCACTTGAACCACCACCAAGCCCTGCAGCAACGGGGATCTTCTTTTTTAAAACAATCCGAACCCCATTTGCATTTGTGATCCGATCAGCAAAACGATCCAGAAAAAGGCGAGCTGCTCGAAAAATTATATTGTTTTCATTTTCCGGCAGATCACTATCGGGACAGCAAAGAGTTATTCCTTCTGCGCTCTTTTCTAAATAGATTTCGTCATAGAGCCCTACCTTCTGCATCAAGGTAACCAACTCGTGATAGCCGTCGGCTCGACGACTGAGAATCTTTAAAAATAAGTTGATCTTGGCTGGCGCTAAAATATTAAGACTATGCATTGCTTTAATATGTCAACCTTTTTGCGAGGAGGCTGCTACATAATGCATTTTCAATTCATAGAGAACTGAAGAGAGCAATTTGTGTTCTTCGTCATCCAAATTGCCCTCTGTTTTCTTCTCCAATAAATTGAGAAGATCAATACTATGCTTAGCCAAATCAAGATCCTTTACCTTTTTACCAGTTTCTGGATGGGCTAATTCTCCAAGATGAAACAAAGCCGAGGTGTTTAAAGACATTATAAAACTAGAAAATGTAATTTCCGGATAAACACATTTACCCCCGGTATTTCGTACTTTACCATCTGGGCAGTCACATTTTTTTGTTTCATCACTCATGGTCTTAGTCCCCTCTCTCATCCAGAAAAAGTTAGGTATCAGCGTCTATTGTTTAAGGCAGTTCCAGCACCATGGCATCTTCGATATTGGACAACTCTCTAACTTTCTGAAGTTGATCCTTAGTGAGCATAACATCGGTGTTGAGCAAGATAACATTTTGCTTGCTAGTCTCCTCAATACCCACAGTCATCCGGGAAATATTTACTCCCTCTAGACCAAGAGCCGTGCCAAGTGCACCGATTACGCCGGGAACGTCTTTGTTGTTCACCAAAAGCATAGGTCCGGTGGGCAGTGCTTCCAAACGGAAAGAATTTAAACGAACCAAGCGTGGCTCTTTTTTACCAAACACGGTACCAGCCAGTACATTCTCCCCTTCCCCGGTTTTTACTCGAACGGTGAGTAAGTTTGTGAAATCGGAAGTTTGTTGGGTTTTGGATTCGATTAACTTAATGCCACGTTCTTTAGCTATCAATGGTGCATTAACAAAGTTTACCGCATCTTTTAAGATAGGGGTAAATAAACCTTTAAGGAAGGCCACTGTTACCGGACCGGTATCGGTGTCGGCCAGGTCTCCGCTGAATTCCAAGCTAACCTCTTCCACGCCGCCTTTAGCAATCTGCATATGCAGAGAACCAAGCATTTCGCCAAGAGTGATGTAAGGGCCAACCTTAGCGATTACCTCATCGCTAACCGAGGGAACGTTCACAGCATTGCGCACGGATCCTCTTAGAAGATAATCAGCCATTTGCTCAGCAATAACAGAAGCTACATTCTCTTGAGCCTCGCTGGTGGACGCACCGAGATGAGGGGTGCAGATGAAATTTTTCAAACCCAACAATGGAGTCTTCTCTATGGTGGTGGGCTCATTTTCAAAAACATCCAGGGCGGCTCCGGCGATTTGTCCCTCTTTAAGTGCGGTATACAAAGCCTCTTCATCACACACTCCGCCTCTGGCGCAGTCGATGAACATGGCGTCGTTTTTCATATTAGCGTAAAACTCAGTGGAGAGCAGATGGTGAGTTTCTTTGGTAAGCGGTACATGAACGGAAATAAAATCAGACCGTTTAGCCAACTCTTCCAGGCTCACCCGCTCAACACCTATTTTCTCAATGAGCTCTTGAGGCATATGAGGATCAAAGGCGATAACCTTCATTTTCAATCCTTGAGCACGGCTAGCAAAAATAGAACCAATACGACCAATACCTACGATACCAACCGTTTTACCGGTAACTTCCCGACCCATGAAACTTTTCTTTTCCCATTTACCTGCCTTCATAGACATGGTGGCTTGGGGAATATTTCTGGCAAGCGACATCATCATAGAGATGGCATGCTCTGCAGCAGTGGTTGCGTTACCGTCCGGGGCATTCATTACCACGATACCTTTTTGGCTGGCAGCGGGGATATCTACGTTATCAAGGCCGATACCGGCTCTTCCAACAACTTTAAGTTTAGTGGCTGCTTCAATAATATCGGGACGCACCTTAGTAGCGCTACGAATGACCAAGCCGTCATAATCGGAGATAATGGCCTTTAACTCTTCCGGGGGTAAACCAGTATTCACATCCACTTCCAGTCCGGCTTCTTTGAGTATTTTTTCCCCTATGGGAGCCAGATTATCACTGATCAAGACCTTCATATTTTCTCCTTCGAAAGGTTTATAAATATAATAATGGCGTTTTAAGCGCAAATAGGGAACTATACCGCCAAACAATTTTCACTACAATAAGAAATTCGCATTCCAAGCGCTATGCTTTAATAATTTTTTTTCGTTTCAGGTCTATTTCTTTCTTCTTCTTATTGAAGAATCGACCCCGACGAGCTATAAAAGCGTCATTGTTATAGAATTGCACATTATTAAATCAGCTAGTTACTAACCCTGTGACCAGATATCCCTTTTTCCGTAATTTTCCCGAATCAGGGGATGCAATCGAACCGTTTCCCAAAACGTTTCGCCTTATAATATTTTCCCATTAACATGTTTAAATGAAAAATATAAAAAGTACAAAATCGCAATCCTGTTTGACTGTATTGCTTAATAATAAAGGAATAAATAACCATGACTGAAGTTCGCGTCCGCTTCCCACCCAGTCCCACCGGCTACCTTCACATCGGAGGAGCCCGCACCGCTCTGCTCAACTGGTTGTTCGCCCGTAAAAACGGCGGCAAACTCATCCTACGTATTGAGGATACCGATGCCGAGCGATCCACCGCCGAATCCATAGAAGGAATCATTGACGGTCTCACCTGGCTGGGCCTGGATTGGGATGAAGGCCCTTATTTTCAAACCGAATTTTCCCAGGATCATATTGATGCCGCTCAAAAACTGCTCCAATCCGGCAAGGCCTATAAATGTTTTTGCAGCAAGGAAGAACTTGATCAGAAAAGAGAAGCAATAATGGCTGCCAAGGGCGATCTTCGATATGACCGTAAATGCTTGCACCTCAGCCCTGAAGAAATAGCAGCCAAAGAGGAACAAGGACTGCCCTACGTAATACGCTTCAAGGTACCTGACCGGGAAGGAGCCGTTGTTTACGCAGACAAGGTACTTGGAGACATTAAACGGAACTACAGTGACATAGAAGACTTTGTTATAGTACGTTCTAATGGCAAACCCCTCTATCTACTTTGTAACGTGGTTGATGATATCCGCGATCGAATCAGCCATGTTATCCGGGGCCAGGATCATATGAGCAATACCAGTCGCCAGGTTCTTCTCTATGAGGCCCTTGATGCACCAGTTCCGATTTTTGCCCATATGCCCCTCACCCTTGATCTGCAAAAACGCAAGATCTCCAAAAGAAGTCACGGCGAAGTGGTGTCGGTCCAATATTATCGCGAAAAAGGTTTTCTCCCCTGGGGACTGTGTAACTTCCTGGCATTACTCGGCTGGAACCCTGGCACTGATCAGGAAATTTTCACTCGTGAAGAGTTGATGGAAACCTTCACCCTGGAGCGGATCAGTAAAGTAAATTCTGTTTTCAACTACCGCAAGGATGATCCCAAATTCTTCACCGATCCCAAAGCCATTAACGTTAACAGCCACTATATCCGCACCATGGATATTGAGGAACTGGGCCAGTTGGTGGAAAAAGAACTACGGGCGGAGGAGTTATGGGATGAGTCCTATAACGGCGAGCGTCATCAGTGGTATCTCGATACCTTGAACATGATCCGGGAGCGTTTCCATACCTTGAAAGATTTTGCCGTGGCCGGTCGGGCCTATTTTGGTGAAGATTACGGAGTGGAAGCAAAACCGCTTAAGAAAAACGTACTCAAGCATCCTGATCTCAAAACCTGGTTCCCCATGCTCTCCGAGCGGTTTGCCGCCATGGATGATTTTAACAAGGAAGAGAGCGAGCGGGTTACCCGAGAATTGGCCACCGAGCTAGATATTAAACCGGGTATCTTAATTAACGGCATGCGAACGGTTTT
>JAOTSI010000244.1 GCA_029865005.1 Desulfobulbaceae bacterium | reverse complement strand
ATTCCAGTAAGACTTTAGTGGTTACCGGTTGCTTGGTTCAAAGATACGGCCAGGAGATCGTGCAAGAGTTGCCTGAGGTTGATTTATTTATCGGGACTGATGAATTTTCTCATATAGCCCAGCTGATTAAAGATCTTGATCAGCAAAAAGAGGTACCATTAATTAGCAGTGAGCCTTATTACCTTATGAGTGGCACTACTGCTCGTAAGGTGTCTACTCCCTTTTTTCGCGCCTACCTTAAGATAACCGAAGGGTGTAACAACCGCTGTTCCTATTGCATGATTCCCTCTATTCGAGGCGATCTTCGAAGTAGATCCATTGAGGACTTGCTCGTTGAAATTAGGAGACTAGAGCAGTCTGGTGTTAAAGAGTTGACCTTGATTGCCCAGGATTTGACTGCTTATGGTAACGATTTGGATGGCTCTGTTAACTTGGAGGGCCTTCTTGACACTATTTTGCAAAAGAGCCAAATTCCTTGGATTCGACTTCTCTATCTTTATCCAGTTTCAATTAACGACTCACTTTTAGAGCTGATGGCCACCCAGTCGAGAGTTCTGCCCTATTTCGATATTCCTTTTCAGCATGTCAGTGATGGAGTGCTTAAGCGGATGAACCGTCGCTATGGTATGGCTGAGCTTGATTCTTTAATTGCTCGTATTCGCCATAAAGTTCCGAATAACAGCATTAGAACTTCGCTTATAACTGGTTTTCCCGGAGAGACGGAAGAGGATGTGCTGGAGATGGTGGAGTGCCTTAAGCGTTGGCGTTTGGACCACGTTGGAGTTTTTCAATACGCCGATGAGGAGGGTAGTCCTGCTTACGAAATGAGGGATAAAGTTTCCGATGAAATTAAGATACAACGATATAATCGGATTATGGAGGTTCAAGCAGAAATTAGTGGTTCTAATCTCTCACGATTTGACGGCGGTCTTGAAGAAGTGCTTGTAGAGGGTGTGAGTAGGGAGAGTGATTTGCTCTTGGAGGGTCGTACTCGATTTCAGGCCCCTGACATAGATGGCTGTGTTTATATTGCTGATGGAACGGCAAGCCCCGGCGATCTCGTTAAGGTTCGGATAACCGAAACCCACACCTATGATATGGTAGGAGAAATCACCGGGGATGAAGAAAGATAGTCTATCGCTTATTTTTTATTTTTTTTCAAGCGATTCTCGTTGACTTGCTCTCTGAGGTCCTTGCCCACTTTGAAAAAAGGAAGTTTTTTCGGGGATACTTGGATTTTTTCTCCGGTTTTGGGGTTACGGCCGGTGTATGATTCATATTCCTTTACCACAAAAGAACCAAATCCCCGGATTTCGATGCTCTCCTCTCTGGCTAGAGCATCGCTCATTGCGTCGATTATTGTATTGGTGATTGATGCCGCTTCGCGTATGGGCACCTTAATATCATCGGCCAGAGCCTCGATCAATTCAGATTTATTCATTTTTTACTCCCTTTTTTATATACACTTTTAGGTACGTGCTCATTGTCACATCCAGCGGATTTTATGTGGGAAGGTTTTATTTTAAGCACCGTTCTCCCATCCGTCCATATATGATTTAAGCTCTTTTATCGAATCCCTGAGTTTAGAATCATTGCATACTACAGAAGATTGACTAACACTCAAGGGGAATTGATTCGTATCTCTTTATCTAATACGATAATGAGAATGGTTTTTTTTATTACTATATCAGAAAAATAGTTATTGTTCCAAATATTATTATTTTTTTATTTAATAATAGTTAATCAGTTATTTTGTTGATTGTAAAGGGTATTCGGCCGGAAAACAATTTTTTCAGATCTTTTTTTGTTAAATATTTGTATTTGCCGCTGGGCAGCAAGTTAAGCGTAAGGTTTCCATAGGCTGTTCTGATCAACCTATTGACAGGACAACCTATAGCATCAAACATTTTACGAACTTGTCTTTTTTTTCCTTCGTGGATTATTACTTCAATAGTACTTGAGGAGCTTCTCTTCTCAAGTATTTTGATTTTAGCGGGCCAGGTTTTACGTCCTTCTAGCATGATCCCTTGCCTGAGTCTCTGGAGGTCTCGGGTGGAAGGGTTTCCGGTAACGGTCACTTTGTAAGTTTTGTTGATCTCGAAACTGGGATGTTGGAGATAATGTCCAAGTCTTCCGTCGTTGGTAAGAATTAAGGCACCTTCACTATCATAGTCCAGGCGGCCCACTGGAAAAACGCGAGTTTTTAATTCCTTTAAAAGATCGGTAACGATGGGGCGGTTTTGGGGATCCGACATGGTACAGAGGTACCATTTGGGTTTATTAAGTAGAATATAGATGTTGTCATCAAAGGATATGGTTTTTCCTTTGTAGGCAATAGTGGATTGTTCGGTATCGACCTTGGTTCCAAGCTCGGTGACGATACGACCGTCAACGGAGACGTGTCCTTTGGTGATGAGTTCTTCCGCTTTTCGGCGCGAGGCTATTCCAGCGCGGGCGAGGATTTTTTGGAGACGGTCGTGCATAGTGCTAGTGTCCGGAATTAAATACTAAATATTGTGGTAATGGGAAGATGCGAGATTGTTCTTTTTCATAGCCATTTGGCAGGAATGAATTTTTTGATCTTGCTATCAACAAGCTGCTTAGTCTTTTCATCGACTTCTAGTATTTCTGTGTACCAGGGTTTCATTCTGCAGTCAAAAACTACTGGTTGTTTGAGGCCGACGTGAAAACGGTGGACCTGAGTATTGGCACCATGGATATCAGCTGCAGGTTCAAACCTGGTGAAAAATGTCCATAGAAATTCCTGCAAGTTTCTAGTTGCCTCCTTGGTGGAATCAACAAGGAGGATAACGGGCCAGGGCTCGAGTCCGGAGTGCAAGGCCAGTTTTGCTGCTTGATCCGGTTTACTTTCGTAAGATTGTCCTTCAACGACCAGGGTTCCTGGAAGGAACGGAACCGGACGAGAACAGCCCGGTGGAAGTGTGCCGGTGAATTCATGGGGGAGGTCGCGGATTTTTTCTTTACCCAGCCCCATCATCATCGCCTTGGATCCCTTGTTAACCGAAGGTCCTGTGTAGTCTAGAGTATCTTGGGAGACATTGGCAAAGACGAAAAGGTCTTGCTCCCAGCGAATTCTCTCTAGAATATGGATCCAAAGTTTAGGGAAGTCGGCAACATCAAGTTCTCCATCGGTTAGCAGGAGAAATTTAGTGAGTGATAATTGGCCTTCCCCAAGAATACGTAGACCGGTACCAAATGCTTCTCTGGGATATCGGTTGGCTACTTTGGCGGCCGCGAGACAGTGAAATCCCGTTTCTCCGAAGGTTTTTAGTTGGCGTACCCCTTTCATTACCAGGGGAAAGAGGGGGGATAGAAGTTCTTGGAGAAAATCGCCGATAAAATAGTCTTCCTGTTTGGGGCGTCCAACGACTGTGGCTGGATAGATGGCGTCTTTGCGGTGATAAAGATGGCTTGTTTGAAAAACAGGGTAGTCGTGTTCCAGGGAATTATATCCATAATGATCGCCAAATGGGCCTTCAGGGTGGCGAATATGGGGAGCTACACTGCCTTTGATGGCAAACTCTGCTTCAGCTACTAAGCGGTGACCGCCCAATGGGTCAGCAACTAAATCTAATTTTTTCCCTTGGAGTAGTGAGGCCAGCATCAACTCGGGAATATCTTCGGGAAGAGGTGCGATTGCAGCAAGCATGAGGGCCGGTGGGCCGCCGATAAATAAGGTCATGGGCAGGGGCTGGTTAAGCTTTTCTGCTTCAAAGTAGTGGTAGCCGCCTCCCTTATGAATCTGCCAGTGGATGCCGGTCCTGGTATCGTCGAAACGATGAATCCTATACATTCCTAGGTTGTGACCTTTGCCGTGGGGGTGTTCGGTGTAAACTAGGGGTAGGGTAACAAAACCGCCACCATCACTTTTCCAGGAGGTGAGCATGGGCAACTCGGTAAGTCGGCATGGCTTCTGGCATCCTTCTAATATGGGTCCAGATGATCGTTGTTTTAATCCTATTTTGAGGGCTTGACCAAATAGGGAACGGTTATCCCAGAGAGTTGACATTTTAGGTGGTAGAATATTTTCCACCAGGTTTGTTATTTCTCGTACAAAATCTAGGGGCTGTCGTCCAAATGCTAATTCAAGTCGACGATTGGTGCCGAAGAGATTGGTAACTACGGGGAATGCGGAGTTTTTTACATTGGTGAAGAGTAGGGCCGGACCTTGTCGGTCAATAACTCTGCGGTGTATTTCGGCGATTTCCAGATAGGGGTCAACTTCAGTGTCTATGGTGAGTAGTTCTGATTCGCTACGTAATATGTCGAGGTAATCTCTGAGGTTGCGTATAATTGTCATGTTTGGTTATCTACAGGAGTGATAGTTATTCTGTTCTAATGAGTATTGGGGTTATAGAATTAGTCAGCTTTATTTTGACCTAAAAAGATCGTATGATATTCATGTTCGCGTAAATGTTTTCGCATAATCGAAGATAGTTGATCTACGACGTGGGTAATTTCTTGATCGGTCATTCGCGGAATAAGGAGGTCGGTGAATTCGTCTCGGCTGAAAAGGCGCAAGAAAGATGCCAGAGATCGTTCATCGTCCTCTCGGCTCATGCCGAAATAAATTTCTTCACTTTTATAGGAATTATTTTTGCTCATGGACTTAGTCTGTAATGATTTTGCACCAGATTTTACGGCTTCGCGGTCCGTCATATTCGGTAAAAAAAATCCGTTGCCAGGTACCGAGTTTTAGTGAGCCATTCTCAATAAACACATTGACCGAGGAGCCGGTAAGGGTGGTTAAAATATGAGCAGGGGAGTTGCCTTCCTGGTGGCGGTATGGATGATCAAAAGGAACGATTTTCTTGAATGCTGAAATAATATCATCCTGTACCGCCGGATCTGCACCTTCATTGATGGTTAATCCGGCGGTGGTGTGAGGGTTGTAGATATGGCAGACTCCGTTCATGATGCCGCTTTTGGAAATGTGTTTTTGGATCATTGAGGATATATCGACAAATTCCATCTTGCTATTGGTGGAAAGATTTATGGAGTCTGATTTCATGGAGTGAAACTCTTCTTATTGTAATTATTATTTATTATGGAGCTGCCATTGGCCGTTTTGATCGCGACAGGCGGTAGTGTAGGTTTTTTCTGGTTTGCCGTCGATTATGGCGTTAATTTCAGCCTTTCGACAAGGTTGTGGGTTTGTTGCTGTAGTGTAGGCAGGTTGCGGAGTTACTTGATACTGGTTGCCATTGTCAGGGTTGATCCACGCGGCGGTTTGGCCGGACACACCGCGTTCGTAAACGTGGTTGAGCTCCTGCCGGTCGTATTTGTCCATCTCATTTCCTACTATGTAGCCCAACATGGTGCCTACCGCAGCACCTATGAGTGTTGCTTCGGTGTTGTGGCCGATTATCTGTCCGATAAGAGCTCCTCCGGCGGCTCCGCCCACCGCACCTGTTTGAGCACGATTCCCGTGTTGGTTGGCGCAGGAAGTGAGGCTGAATAGTAACGAGAACAGTGCAACGATCATGTAAAGTTTTTTCATGAAACTACTCCTTGAAAATTTGATTTAGAAGGTTTAGAGAATTAAATTTGTACCTAGTCACAGGGGTATAGTTAGCTGGTTTAATATATTGCGAGATAGTAAGTGCTCATAGGTACCAGTTTCCATTTACCTAAATTCTTTTAAGGTTGAAGGACTCTTCGGGCCCAATGATAACTTGATATATGTTAAATATTATACCAGGATACGATCGGAAGACGAAAGGGAAAGATTGATGAATTATCCGAAGAACGCTGATCCTCTAAAATTTTGAGAATTATTTTCATGGTGCATATTAAATACTGAACGTGTGTTTGGCAAGTAATAAGCGATGGTTGTGTGTCTTTTAATGTTTTAATGAGAAGAGTTATCATTTTAAGCAATGTAGAACGGCCCAGAATGATATATTATTTCTCTGTGGTGCTGGCGACCTCGTTCATCTTGACACTCATGAGGAAATTGCGTAAATTTAAAGATTACTTTTTTGTATAATAACCTCTACTGGTTTTAGAAATAAATTATGTTTGGTATTGGATTTCCCGAAATGATAGTTATAGCGGTGGTGGCGCTGCTTGTCGTAGGGCCAGATAAGTTGCCTTCCCTTGCACGGTCTTTGGCAAAGGGAATTTTTGAAATGAAATCGACTATGAATCAGCTTAAGGAGCAGGTTGTCGGGGATTCTGGGTTGGATGAAGCGGTTTCCGAGTTTCGAGGTGCGAGCCATGATATCAAAAAGTTGCTGACCGATGGTGTTAATCCCCCCCCAATGGGTGGAGTTCAGGGGCCTGATGATTCGAAACCGGAGGGGGTAAATAGTATATCAGACTTTTCTCCTGTATCTGGTGCGGCCATTGATGCTGATCCCGAGGTGATAGAGGCGATTCGCAGAAAGGCACGTGAAGATGAGGAAGCCAAAGAAGTGGTGCCCCCCGAGTCGTCCACATGATTCGAGGACTCGCACTCTATACCCCCCATCATAAGGAATTACGGCAACGGATTATTATTTGTCTGGTATCTGTTGTTGTCTGTTCCATTATTGCCTATGTTTTTATCGATCCCCTTATTGAGCTTCTTCTCCGTCCTATATATATAGCTTATCCTGAGTTGGATAAACTGGTGTACACTAAGTTGACCGAAGCTTTTATCGTCTATTTGAAAGTAGCGTTATTTGGCGGTCTTTTTATGGCCTTCCCCGTGATTATATATCAGGTGTGGTTTTTTATCTCTCCTGGGTTACGGGATGAGGAAAAGGCAGTGGCGAGAAGGACTATATTTTGGTCCACCTTTCTTTTTGTCTCTGGTGGATTTTTTGCCTATCAG
>JAOTSI010000243.1 GCA_029865005.1 Desulfobulbaceae bacterium | reverse complement strand
TCGTCCAACGTGTAATATCGCAAGGATTTATTCCAAGTTGCCCTGCAATTTCGTGGTTGGTGTGACATTCTTCATTAGCTAAAAGAATAATTTTAGCTCGCCTGGCTTCATTTTGTGGTGTGCTGTGTCTGCGAATGATTTGTTCGAGCTCAGCTTTTTCACTACCTGTCAAATTTATCCGGTATTTTGGTGGTCTCATATTGAAATTACAAGCATTAATATTAACGGTGAAATGTAACAATAATATATAACCACAGATAACCAGAAATTATTAGTCTAAATTAGAGGTTAGAGTACTAGGGGCCACCATAATGACCTTGTCATTTGAAAACGCTTTTAAAATAATCAGAAATTATTACCTAAATAATTAGACAAATATTATTAATTTAATTTGAGAACCAACAATAGATTACTTACTACTACCCTGGCCGGTGAAACCACCACCAAGGAATATGACGCACTGGGCCGGGTAACCGCCATTATCCGCCCCTTGGGCAATAATCGAACCATGGGCTATGACCTGTTGGGCCGTCTATCCACGGTGCAAGATGATCCAGACAAGAGCAAGCTGGTGACCCGCTATGAGTACGATGCCAACGATAATCTCCGTTTTCAGCTTGATCCACGCGGCAATAAAGTGGAGTATGTCTATGACAAACTGAACCGGAAAACCAAGCATATCCAGTATAAAGAGGGCGGGAATCTCACCGTTTCCTATGATTATGACTCCGAGGGTAACCTCATCGCCATGCTTGATGCCAAGAGCCAGAGCTTCAGTTATACCTATGATGCCCTGAATCGCCAAACCCTGGCCTCGTATCCGGTGGCGGAGACCCCCTATCTCACCATCCGCTCCATTGATACCGAGTATGATCCCAATAACAATGTCACCAAGATAAGCGAGACCAAAACACAAACTGACGGGACCATCATCACCGATGTAACCGATAACGAATATGACTCCTTTGATCGCGTAACCGCTACCACCCAGCGCGGCCTGGCTATCAGTTACGATTACGACGCCAACGGCAACCGAACCAAGGTGGAGAGTCCTTCGGGCACCACCAACTACACCTTTGACGGCCGTAACCGCTTGAAAACCGCAGTGGTCGGGAGCAATACCACCACCTACTATTATACCCCGGACGGAAAACAGGCCAGGATCAGCTATCCCAACGGCACCGAAACGATTTACACCTATTATTCCACCAACCGGGTCAAAAACGTTAGCAATACCAACGGGGAAACAGCTTTCTCTTCCTACAGCTACCTCTACGATGCCAATGGCAACCGTACCGAGCAGGTCGAGCTGCAAAACGGGACCACCGAAACCACCACTTATAGCTATAACAGCCTAGATCAAATGACCGGGTACACCATCACCGGTGAGGCCTTCACCAGCGAAACCCTCTACACCTTTGAAGGCTATAACCGTAAAACCGAAACAATCAGCGAAAACAGCACCATCACCAAAAACCGAACCTATACCTACGATGAAACCGATTGGCTCACCTCTATTGAAGACGATGCCGATCCGGCCAAAACCCAAATCATTAGCTACGCCTATGACTTAAACGGCAACACCATCGTCAAAAGCGATAGTCTCCAGCCCGAGCAAGATATCACCTTCACCTACGACTCTCGCAACCAGCTGGTGCAAACCACTCGCGGCCCCCCAATAAGCCAGCAACTTCTCGGCCAATACGACTACAATGCCCAAGGTCTCCGTGTCCGCCACCTGAGCTCCGAACGCGGCGACATAGACTACTTCTACGACGACAACGCGGTACTAGAAGAACACCGCTCCTCCGATAACACCCTGCTTGCCCACTATCGCTATGCCCATCGCCTTCTCAGCCTGACAAGCGACACCGGCAACCAATATTACCACTACGACGCCCTCGGCTCCACGGTCAACCTCACCACCGACCAAGGCACCGTCCAAGTCAGCTACCAACTCGACCCCTGGGGCCACATCCGCCACCAATCCGGCACCACCCTCAACCGCCAAATATTCACCGGCCAGGAACACGATGAAAACACCGGGCTGATCTACTTCGGTGCCCGGTATTACGACCCGGATACGGCACGGTTCATCAACCAGGATAGTTATCTTGGAGAACCCGGTACTCCACCTAGTTTGCATCGGTATTTGTATGCTTATTCGAATCCTACTGTTTGGGTGGATTTGCATGGGTATCGTGCTGCTATCCCCGAAGAGGAAGCTGAAATCGCACTTTGGGAGGAGGCTTCTGCGGGGTATCAGGAATCATATGAGGCGAAGGGCGCATTCGGAAAGTTTTGGAGTAATATTTGGCATGGCACTGATTATAGCAAATGGAAAGTACTTGAATGAAACATCAGGAAGCGGACGGCTGCTATTGAAGCGGCAGCAGATAGTGAATCAGTTGTAGCTGTGCCGATGCATATGTTTGGTGGTTCTAAACACACCGAAGTAGCTCTAGGTGATGGTACAATCGATAGGTTGTGGGACCTGGTGCAATACCTCCCAGGTCAACAGGCAAAAATAAAGGAGAATCTTGAGGATTTAGAAGCGGCTACGAATTCACCTGGGGCAGCTGTTGCGTTTGGAATGGGTGCCGATCATAAAACTATTCAGAATATTAGTGCCGCTGAAAATATTCTATTGAATACCGCTGTAGCAATGCACAGTCGTGCATCGAATCCAGGAGTAAGGATTACAATAGAGAAACCAGTTTCTGCTTCAAAGATAAAGGACCAGAAACTGCTACCTGGAAATACTATGGAGACAAAGAAGATTTCTGGGCCTAACAAGCAGGAGTTTGCTAAATATAAAAAAGAAGAATATACTGCTGATTATTTGAGAGAACAAGGAAGAGTCGTTAAGCAAAATGCATTAGAGAGGTCTGGACGTGGAGGAGATGGAGGCGATCGTTTGGTTGATGGTGCAAGAACCGAATTTAAAAGATTTCAAACGGCAAATCCCGACAAGGTGCTAAGAAAAATAGAAAAATCACTAAAAGGTGGTGGGCAAGCTCCGAATATCGTATTAGATATGAGAGGAAAAAATATGACTTATAAAGAAGCAGTAGAAGTTTTAAATAGACTATCTGGTAAGCCAAATGCAAAGAGATTAGATAGTATTGAAATTATAGGTGATAATTTTTATATAAGGCAAAGAGTAAAGGCGAATCAATGAGCACTAGTTTTGAAATATTTCCTGTTGCAAATAAAATCCCAACTTTTGATGAAGTTAACAAGTTGTTGGAAACAAGACTAGTTGAATTCTTTCAACGATATAATATTGCAAATATTCATAATTACAGTATTACATTGTTGAATAATGATAGGGTTACCAATAAATTTGATCCTTCAATGCATTTATCTATGTTGCCAGATTATTATTGCCATTTTTATTCTGGTCCCACAGAAGGTATTTTTCTATATTACATGAAAGTCGATAGGCTTACTTATAGGATTTGGCAGGATGAAATTGAGGACAAGTTAGCGGCAAGAAGAGTGAGTCAAACGGTATACAAGGCATTGAAAAATGGTTACTATTGGAAAGTCAAGCGATATGATAACCAAGAACCAATTATCGATCTGCTATTTGGTTATGTAACTGGTGTGATAGCAGAATTAGTTGATGGAATAATACATACAGATGACTATGCATGGGAACCAGATCTTTTTCCTGTATTTTCAAAAGATTTTTTTAAGTTTTATTTTATTCCAGAAGTAACAAAAGATCTTGACTGCAAAGAGTGGTCTATTAAAACAATTGTAAATTTAGGAGGTAGTGTAAACTTACTATGAGAACACGAAGAATAATGGAACAAAACACGGGACCGGACCAAGCCATCTAAAAATCTAGGTAGAGTAGACCGATTTCTCCAGAGAAGCGGCAAGATTCGAATCTGTCGGCCTTTTATTGACGCCTCGTCGCACGCGACTACTACGTGTCCCGATCCTAATCCTTAGCTTGACGACGGAGGGTCGGACCGAAAGCGCCGATTAAAACCGGTAAAAAATAGAGAATGAAAGAGTCTTATGGTGAAAGTTTAGCAAACCACACCAGCCTCGAGTCATGCGTCCATGGGGTCATCCATGGGGTCAGGTCTTTAATTATAACATTTTTTTCGCTAAAATATAGGTCGGGGGGGGGGATAACCATCTAAACGCGGCACCATTACCGAAAATCTGTTAGAATCCTGGGTCGGACCACGGCAACCGGCTAATATTCCATCCTTACTGGCCTAGAGACGGGCACTATTTACCCTTAGAGCCACCTTTTTGACCCCGAAAACATCCCTCTAATATGGGGCCCAGGGGACGTTGTTTAATTGTTGAATTTGTAACTTCAAGCCAAAATTATGTTAAACAATTAAACAACGTCCCCTGGGCTTCCCCTAAAAACTCAACCCACACGTATTGGACCACTAAATCAAAATAGTCAATTAGCCAAAGACCTTGAATTGGATAAATTATTAAAAGATTTATCTGAAATGAGTGGTAGAAAAGTAGAATTTAATTTACTTGAAAGCATTGAAGATGCATATCGCACCCAACAGTCTTTGCCTATACCGAGAGGATTATAAAATGAGTATATCACAAATATGGTATGATTTGTTTTGTCGGCTTCTGGATTTCGATTCGAAAATATTTATTGGTTTTGAATTAGTTAGCGGTGGCGGTGGGTTTCGTTTTCTTCCAGACAAAGACTGTTTTAATGATGAAGGTTATTCAACAGAAACTGAGCAGCTGAGTTATTTGTTGATTGAAAAGATTAGGATTCCAGAGAGTTACAAACAAGGAAGCGCTCAATTCCGTAATGATATCGATGTAATTTTTCAAATAATATGTAAAATTAAAGAGATTGCAATTAAGTATAAAGAACAAGAATGTGGACCAATGAAGGGGCGTTTTTTAGAAATAACTATTTCCAGTAAAAATAACCTAAATCCATGAGCACAAGGCTTGTGTAAGTTGTTTGCCAACCACTGGCCAGGAGAAATGTGAAAGATAGGCTATTGACTAAGATGACTAACTTGATTAAGTGAACCTGGGCTTCCCCTAGAAAATTTCGTGCGCTCGCCCTGGGGGCAAGGCCATGTATTTTTAATTTTACTCCGACCCCAATTATCCTCACCAACGACAAAGCAATTACAAAGATGCAGGGATATTTTCCAGCTTTTCTTTTATATTGAACCTGTTATAGAGTGCCGTGAAAGTGATGTAAAACTCTCGATGTCAGGAGGTCTGATATTAGGCAACATTTAAGTTTTAGTGCATTAATATTTTATCTCGGGTATGTATCTTGAATTAAAATTCCTAAATCTTCAGAACCAGGTGCACTATAATCATCCGTCAGCTCCTTCGCATATACGTTAAAAACATCTCACAGTTTTATTTTATTAACTTCATTGTTTCGATGATAAACTTTCAACTCAAAGTGATCGGCTAAAAGAAAGACCTTATTGGAAAAGTCATCAATATACCTCTGAGGAAGACTCGCCAAAAAATAGGATGCCTCTAAGCGATCCCATTTGCCACCACCTGTTTCTTGAATATCTTCCTTTGTTTCATAAACTGACTCTCCCCTTAAAAAAATATCAATGATCATGACACTTATCGATTGCCAGGGTTTAGCCTTATCTATTCTATCTACAAAATAAAAATCATCTTCGGATTTAAATCCAGAGGATATCAAGAAATCATGAAGACTTTTTCTCGATAAGGGGGTAGTGGGTTTTCATAATGACAAGCAGAGCAACTTGTTGATTTTGCAACAATATAAAATTAGCACATTTTGTATTGACAAGGGAAGTATAGGATGTCCCCTTGGCCCACAATATTTATTCATTTTTCCAGTAAAAATCACCATAACAAATGATCTTCGCCCAATGCTTCGGCACCTCATGATAGTTAAGAGTATCCCCAACAAACTCTTCATCGTTCCAGTAATTATTAACCAGAGAAAGCGCTTCCTCTTCAGAACAATTCGTAAGTGTTTTTATCGCATCTACGACCATGTCACAATAATCTCTACCTTCATAATCAACTTTAAAAGAATATTTTCTCATTTACTGAAGCCCTTTCATTAAGAGATTTATCGCTTCTTCCGTATGGAAACTTGTTTGCTGACCAGTAGCCTTGAACTGTGAGCTAGGTGCACCGTCTTCAATTATCCAAGGGTTTTTTATCTTTTGGACCTGAGACTGCATCGTACCTATGGATTTTTCCCTTGAGCCTATTATGCCTTATAAACCTTGCCCAAGAACTTGATGCATCCGCAAACGAAAGGTTGCTTAAGTCTTCGAGTTCCGATCTTTTGACTTTCAATTCTAAAACAATTCCTGGGAAAACCTAATGGACGTTGTTTAATTGTTTAACATAATGTTGGCTTGAAGTTACATATTCAACAATTAAACAACGTCCCCTGGGCTTCCCGGGAGAAAAAGATCGCAAAATCATTCTATTTGAATCGACGATTGATGCTCTCTCCTACGCATGCCTTTACCCCAACATTATTCGTCATACGAGGTTTTTTGCTACCGGAGGCCAAATCAGCAAGCAACAATGGCACTGATTGGCGGGATGATCAAAAAAGCAAACAGGGCAAAAATGCTAATTGTTTTGGCCTTCGATAATGACCAAGGAGGTAGAAAGTATATTCAAGAATTCCAGCGACGCTTCCCGAAAGCACATTTTGAGCTTGATTTGCCTCCAGTGCAGGGGCGTGACTGGAACGACCAGCTGAATAAATAATTATGCATTTAATAGACTTAAATTAAACAATAAAATCGAATTTCGGCGATGGGAATCCGTTCAACAGCGTAGAGGCCTTTTAAGGACCTC
>JAOTSI010000023.1 GCA_029865005.1 Desulfobulbaceae bacterium | reverse complement strand
TCTGATGCCTCTTAAAGATTTGGTCATTTTTCCCGGAATGGTGGCACCCCTTGTTGTCGGCAGGAAAAAATCGATTAACGCCCTAGAATATGCGATGAAAAATCGCACCCCTATTTTTTTAGTAACTCAAAAAGATGGGGAAATAGAAGAACCCAACCGGGATCACCTCTATACCATTGGTACAGTTGGTAAGGTTATGCAGCTTTTACGATTACCCGACGGTACCATTAAAGCGTTGGTGGAAGGTAAAAAACGTGCTGAAACCATAAACTTCCTGGAAGAAGATGATTTTTTCTCAGTAGAAATAGAAGAAAAACCGGATACGGACACTAAAAGCCTGGAAATCACTGCTTATATTCGGGAACTGAGACGTATATTTAATTCATACGTTCAAGCTAATAAAAAAATCCCGGAAGAAGTTCTCAAGTCCATCAATAACATTGAGGACGACTGCCATCTGGTTGATGTAATCAGTGCTCACATCAAACTTGCAACCAATGAAAAACAACAAATTCTGGAAACCGTATCTCTAACTAATCGTATCACACTTATTCTGGAAATCATCCATCGTGAATTAAAACTCAGTGAGCTTGAAAAAGACATTAATGCCAAGGTTAAGAAAAAGATGGGTGCTACCCAGCGCAACTACTACCTTGGCGAAAAAATGAAAACTATTCAGGAAGAGATCGGCAAGGGTGACTCTGGTGACGATATCCAGGAACTAGAAGAAGCTCTAGATAAAAAGAAACTTCCAAAATTTGTTCGGGAAAAAGCCAACAAAGAGCTTAAAAAACTCCGCCAAATGCCACCCATGTCAGCGGAGACCACGGTAGTACGTAATTACCTAGATACCATAATTAATCTACCGTGGAAGAAACAAACTCGTTCCTCACTTAACATTGATAAAGCTGAAAAAGTCCTCAACGAAGACCATTTCGGACTGGAAAAAACAAAAGAACGAATCCTTGAGTATTTAGCGGTCCAAACACAAGTTTCCAAAACCAAAGGTCCTGTCATTTGCCTAGTGGGTCCTCCCGGTGTTGGTAAAACCTCAATCTGCCGCTCTATTGCCAGGGCCATGGGACGTAAGTTCGCTAGACTTTCCCTGGGAGGGGTCAGAGATGAGGCTGAAATCAGAGGCCATCGTCGAACCTATATAGGTGCCATGCCCGGTAAAATAATTCATTCCATGCAAAAAGTCGGAGTTATAAATCCGGTATTTTGCCTGGACGAAGTGGACAAAATGTCCACTGATTTTCGTGGCGATCCATCATCTGCCCTATTAGAAGTATTGGATCCAGAGCAAAATTTCTCATTTAACGACCACTACCTTGATCTTGATTATGATCTCTCAGAGGTTTTCTTCATCACCACAGCCAATAATTTACATGGCATTCCTCTTCCTTTACAAGACCGAATGGAGATCATTCGACTCTCTGGATACACCGAGGAAGACAAACTTAAGATAGCTGAAGGATTTCTTGTTCCCAAACAACTAACCGCCAACGGTTTTGCTACCGATGAGATTCGTTTTAACGACCAGGCTCTCATGGAGGTTATCAGACGCTATACCCGTGAGGCTGGTGTTCGTAATCTAGAACGTACCATTGCAGCTATTTTCCGAAAAACTGCCCGAAAAAAACTAAAAGACAAAAAGAAATCATCTTTTTATAGAGTAACTAAACAAAGTATATCCAAATACCTTGGCGCTCCCAAGTTCCGATATGGTTCTGCTGAAGCGCATGATGAAATTGGTTTGGCCACCGGCATGGCCTGGACCGAAGTAGGAGGAGAACTACTCCAAATAGAAACTACTCTTATGCGTGGTTCAGGTAAAATGATTGTTACCGGTAAACTTGGGGATGTCATGAAGGAATCTGCCCAAGCAGCCATGTCTTACGTACGATCTAGAGCTGCTCGACTCGGCATCCTACCAGATTTTTATCAAAAAATAGATATCCATGTCCATGTTCCAGAAGGTGCCATCCCCAAGGACGGTCCATCTGCTGGAATCACCATTACCACAAGCATCGTCTCTGCCCTTCTCAAAATACCGGTGAAACGACAACTATCAATGACCGGTGAAATTACCTTACGAGGCAGAATTCTACCCATAGGTGGACTGACCGAAAAACTGCTTGCCGCCCGTCGGGGAAACATTACCAATGTCCTCGTACCTAAAGCAAACGAGAGGGACCTTGAAGAGGTTCCGGCTAAGATTCGTAACAGTTTAACTATTGAGCTGGTGAACCATATGGATGAAGTTCTACGTAAAGCACTGGTCACTGAAAAAAACGGAGAAAACCTATTCAAAGAAGTTGCCTTGGAATCCATCTACGACGATATTCTTCCAGCGCTTCATAACACTGCGGCGCATTGAACTTTTTGAGGGTTTATTTTTTTTATTTAGTATTTAATTCTATCTTTATTTTTAATGGTTCTATTTTTTACTTGACTGTTATCCACTATCCTGATAAATAGAGCGTCATCCTGATGGGGCGGGTAGCTCAGCTGGGAGAGCATCGGCCTTACAAGCCGAGGGTCACAGGTTCGAGCCCTGTTCCGCCCACCATCAGATACGGGGTCGTAGTTCAGTTGGTTAGAATGCCGGCCTGTCACGCCGGAGGTCGCGAGTTCGAGTCTCGTCGGCCCCGCCAAGAATTTCAAGGGATAACGAAAGTTATCCCTTTTTTTGTGCCCTCTCACCGTCAATTACATTTTCACCATCACCTTCCATTTTCACCACTCTATACAACTCACGTTATTTAACTGAAACTGCAGAATAAACAGTGATCAAAACAACAATATGTGATAAATATAATACTTAAATTTTATAAAATTAATTTCCCTTCTCCACATATTTAGTATGATGCCTTATAGATAATTCAATGTATCATTATATTGTTGCGTACAAACTATGACCGACTACAAAATAAAACGTCAAATTCTTATTACCATTTCCATATCCCTAACAGTTATAGTTTGCTTTGCTATACTAGGTATTTACTTCGTACAACGCAACAACATTGAACAACATGTATCCATAATCTCAAAGGCTCAACAAGAAACATTTGCTCTTCATCTTGAATCCGAAGCAAGCCTTCTGCATACTATTATTGGATTTATATTAGAAAAAGATGAATTACAGAAAATATGGCTTGAACAAGACCGAAATAAACTTTTAGCAACAACCACAAGCCTTCTCGACGAAATAAAAAAACGTAATAATATAACCCACCTGTACTTTCACCAAACTAATAGTGTTAACTTTCTCCGAGTCCATAATCCCGCTCGCTTCGGAGATCTTATTAATCGCTTTACCTTAAAAAGGTGTGTAGAAACTCAAGCCCCTACCCATGGAATTGAGCTCGGCCCCCTCGGCACCTTCACCCTGCGAGTGGTTCACCCATGGATAATCAACGGAAAAACAATCGGATACATCGAGTTGGGCGAAGAAATTTCACACCTTTTCCCCGCCCTTCAAAAACAATTAGATGTCCAAGTTATTATCACCATCGACAAGAAGCATCTCATCAGACAACAATGGGAAGAAGGTATGGAAATGCTAGGTCGCACGGGAGACTGGGATGCTTTACCATATTGTACTATTATCGACTCAACCCTAAAGCTATGGCCTGATGACCTTAATAATTTAAAAACATTTTACACTGAGTCCCACAAAAAAGAAGTTATTACCACTCTTGGAGATCGCTTTTACCATGGTGAACTTCTTCCTCTCATCGACGCGGACGATAACCTTGTGGGTGACGTTCTAGTACTTTGCGACACTACTGAACAAATAATTCTATTACGTCAATTAGTCTTAGGCTTAGCTTGGTTTTCCTCTGCCCTTTTACTCTGTCTGTTCGTCTTTTTTTATCACTATCTCGGGAGAGTCGAGAAATATATATCCATAAACGAACAAGAAAACCTAAAAAAACAAAAAGAATTAACTAGTGGAAACAGCAAGCTACAACATGAAATCCATGAGCGAATTGAAACTGAAAAAATGCTTCAACGCAGCTATCAAACCCAGACCGTGCTCAACCAGTTTCTTCACCTCTCCCTGGAATCAGAAACCTTGGAGGAACTGCTCAAAGGTTTTCTCGACTGCCTTATTTCCCTTCCCTTTTTAGAACTTGAACCCAAAGGAGTTGTTTTTCTACTTCAAGAGGAACAAAATACCAAAAAATTAGTACTCAAAGCACATACCGGAGTATCCGAGCAACTTCTCGAAAAATGCAAGGAAATCCCATTCAATACTTGCATCTGCGGCCAAACAGCTTCAACGGGAAAACTTATATTTACAGAAAACATAAATCACTGCCATGACATTTCATTTGAGGACATGAAACCCCATGGGCATTACAGCGTACCAATCATGTCTGGAGGACACAAAGTAATCGGAGTTTTCACCATCAATATCAAACCGCATACGCCTCGTAATAAAAAAATAGAAGAGATTCTCCTCGCCGCAGCCAGCGTCGCAGGAGGCACCATTGATAGGTTATCCACCGAACTTGAACGTAAAAACCTGGAAATACAACTACGCCAATCACAAAAGATGGAATCCATCGGCACGTTGGCAAGCGGTATCGCCCACGATTTCAACAATATCCTGACTCCGATACTGGGCTACTCGCAGCTTATTTTAAATAAAACAACTCCAGAAAGCTTGGAATATGATATGCAAAAAAGTATTATTTCTGCAGCTATTCGAGCCAAAGAACTGGTTCAGCAGATTTTGCTATTCAGCCGACAAACAGAAAAAAGTAGAAAACCCACTGACATGTGCGCCATAGCCAAAGAAGCCCTAAAACTTCTACGCTCCTCACTGCCCAATACCATAGATATGCAGGTGGATACTTTTCCAAAGAATTGCTTCATTCTTGCTGACCCCACCGAAATTCATCAAATAATAATGAATCTGTGCACCAATGCCCATTATGCAATGATCGACCATGGTGGCACCCTAAAAATCGCCCTATCTCACGAAACAATTGATCTTGACAATGAAAAATTGAAGCAATTAAATTTAACTGCAGGTCGTTTTATTGTGCTTAAAGTTGCCGACACGGGCCACGGCATGGACAAACAAACCAAAGAAAGAGTATTTGACCCCTATTTTACTACCAGAGAGAAAAGCAAAGGCACCGGCCTCGGCTTGTCAGTGGTCCATGGGATAGTAAAAACTTATAATGGTGCCATATTCATGGAAAGTACCCCTGGTCAGGGTACCGTCTTCCAGATTTACTTTCCCATAGCTACAACAAGCCCCATCAAAACCAAACATTCACCGCACAAGTCCACAGAAAATACTCCTGGAGGCGATGAACGTATCCTCTGCGTTGACGATGAAGAGGAGGTTGTTTTACTGGAGAAAAGAATATTAGAAGAACTAGGATATCAAGTTACCACTTGTACAGAAAGTACTGAGGCGATACAAAAATTTAACAAATCACCCAACAAATTCGACCTTGTAATCACCGACTATACAATGCCCAAAATGTCTGGAATATTATTATGTCAAAAGATATTTACAACCCGCAGAGACATTCCCATTATCCTTTGCACCGGTTTCAGCGATCTTATCTCCCTGGAGAAAGCTAATTCCCTAGGTTTTTACGATGTACTCATGAAACCCATTATTAGGGATACCATGGCCTCCATGGTCCGCACCGCTCTGGATGAACAAAACAAAAGATCACACCCTTAGGAACGTAAAATAAATAACTTCCTATTCTCGCGTCTGCCCTCAAGCCGTATTTCCCGCTCCTCAAATCACAAAATCCTCGAATTAGCGTTGCTATGCCTGCAGTTTTTGCCAATCGGAGTAAATAAATCCGATCAAAAAAATCTAACACTTTATTTACGGAATTCATTTATTTTGTATTCCTTAATAAGGGCCGCGCAAAATAATAAATATTTTAAAATGACAACAAGATAATTTCTTTTTTTTGGTACTTTAAGGTGCCTCATCAGCTCTTCCCCGACGAAATTCCACCGTGGAAAAAAACTTACGTTGGGACAAGATAATGGGAAACAACAACCCTAAAGTCTTACGCACATAACCCACTGCCCGCCACAACAAGGCTCTACGATCACAAAGCTGTATTTCATTACCCAAAACCTGATAACATAAACTCAGTGGAAAATGAACCAGCAAAGCCTGACCAATCCGAGCAACAGCAGCCATGGTCGTCTTTATTTTCCCCCACCTTTTCCAATCAATATATGCAAAAGAACAGCCCCACTGCAAGCTATACCATTTCATCCTCTCAGGGGTGATACGATCAACCGCTATAACATGCTCTATATCACCACCCTTAGCCCAACCAGGGCTAAAGCCAGCAAAAAGTGCACGCAAAAGAAAATCACGGTCACATCCTCCAGTGAGCATATTTTCATCAAAAGCACCAACTTGCTCAAAAACCTCTCTCTTCACCAAACGATTACCACCAGCTGGAAGAGGATCGGTATCAATGTACTTATCAGGAAAAATTATATCATGGGTTTCCCCACACATATCGCGATAAACCGGCCCCATCTTATCATGTACCTCTGGGGCTATACGCAGAGCTATTGGTCCTCCTACTAAATCGGCACCTTTATCAACTGCCACTCGATAAAGCGCGCTTAACCAATGTTCATGGGTAAGCTGATCATCATCAAAAAATGCAATATATCGACCACGTGAAGCCTCAACCCCGCTATTTAAGGCATGGGTATATCCCATGCCTTCACCCAAGACATAACGTACCAAAACCGTTGAAAGCGCAGCAAATTTACGTACGACTTCTGGAGTATCATCATCAGACATATCGTCAAGCACGACTATTTCATAGGTAAATGCCGCACCGGTATCCTGATGGGCGAGACAGTGTAATGTCTGCAACAACATGGAGCTTCGATTATAGCTTGGAATAACTATACTTATATCCGGAGTTAGCATCGTTTGCTGGTTCCTCGTCACCGGGAATAAAGGCCATTTTTGAAAGTAATATTAAACAAAAAAAGTTAGGAAACACCGGTCGGGTTATGGGATCAGCCTCTAGAGCAGCATTTAATACCCACCAAACTAAAACCCCAAGAATCAAAACATAATCATCATTTTTTTTCATTAAGCCGATTACCTTCTTAAAGGCAAGAAAAAGATACATTAAAAGAGCAGATATCCCCACAATACCCAAACCGACAAGGGTATCGATATAGGCGGAATGTGGCGAGTTAGGGGTCCAACCTACCCTATCAGCAATTCGGCTAATATTAACAGGCCCGAGAAATGAATTATAGCCGTAACCCCAAATCGGGCTATCAGCTACATCCTTTATACATTCCATCCATAAATATGTTCGTCCAGAGAAAGACCCAGTCATCTCCAGGGCCACCCCACCACGTCCCATGGTCGACGCTTCTTGAAGAATTTGCCATAATTTTTCCCCTTCAAAGAGGGTCGCCAAACAAACAATAACTACCAGAGCTAACCCAGCAAGAATTTTGTTTATATTAGACACAAAACAGAATCCATAGACAAAGATACCAGCCATTGCCGATATCAAAGCCATACGACTCTTAGTAAGCATTAACGAAACAAAAGCTAATAAAAACAAAAACTTCAATACTCTGCCAGGCCATTTTCCCGTTTTTCTGGTCATCCCCATAGACACAAGCATAAGAAGACCGCAATTCCAACCTAACTGAATAGCATGTATCATCCCAGAGAGACGCCAATTCTCATCCAGTGGATCAAATGTACCCAGCCGTAACTCATTACCAATAGCAATAAGGATTGTTGAAAGAGTTATAAATATGGCCAGCCCAAAAATCTTTTCCAGTGAATAACGCTCTGCAAAGGATACCGCTCCTATCCAAAGTAGGAGAATAATCAAGACCCGCTTGGCGGTAAAAATAGTATCTGTGGCCCAAATAACACTCAACATCACCCAGCTGAGATAAAAAAGGATTGTCCAACCAAGGGGACCTTTTACAACTAAAGGTTTACGGCTCGGTCGTAAAAAATTAAGAATCCCCAAACCACTTAGAGCAACCATAGCGGCCTGTCGCTGCACATTACCTCTAGACATTCTTTCAAGTGCTGAGGATGGGTCCGCCCAAACCGAATAATCAAGCAAAGCCAAAGGACGATTAAGCTCAAATGGAATAGTATAAGCAAAAATAACCAAAATGACCCCATAGAGCCACCACGGCATCTCCCCCCACTCTATATGATGTTTCTTCTCCATGATCAAAAATAACCAATTACACTAGTTGATTCAACTTATCTTGAGATTGTCAAAAATTTTATTAGTAGTTCAAACCCATTTAGTTTCTGCTACTCACTAAAGTTTATATATGCTGGCAGGGACGACTGCAGGAAGATGAAATGCCTAGGCCACTATCCTGTTTAATTATATTCGCAATACTTTATAATACAAAATAGCCAAAACCACTGAAATTGCCACCGATGAAAGCAAAATACCACAAGCCACACCCAGTGGCCCCAACACCTTAACCAAGAAAATTCCAAAACAGAGTAAAATAATGACGGGTACAAAATTTGCTGTAAAAAAAAGATCGGCCCGTTCCACTGCATAAAAAGCACGAGATAAAGTAAACGTTGCTGCGGAAACGAGTAAGTTTAGGGCAAGGACAGAAATAACCAAGCCATTACCAGAATATTTAGCACCATAAACAAATACCGCTAATTGATCACCAAAGAGTAACAAAACCAAACAGAAAGGCATAATAATAAGGGAAAACAGAATAGACGAGCTGATCACGAACCTTCCAAGCAATTCCTTACCGCCGGTGGTATGAGCTCTAATAATTTTTGGACCTAGAAAATTCTGCACTCCGAGCAACAGTGGGTTACCAATCGCGGCGATTCCAAAACAGGCCCCCCATACCGCTGCACTACCAGGTCCATGAAAATAAACCAATAGCCAGGGATAAAGATTAAGACTCAGAGCCCATAGAAGACCGGATGCAAAAACCCATTTTCCAAATGACCAATTACGTAAAAAATCCTCTTTGATTCTTTCAAGAGAGAAGTGAAACAATTTACGATTAAAATATAACCAACCCAAAGAGGCGGTAGCGCAAGCAGCTCCTATTGCGAGATAAGCCCTGGTTGCAGAAAGTAAATTAGTATCGGCCAACAAAAGCAGGAGAGTAATTTGAAATAAGGACACGCAACAATCCACCACAAAAGCGCTCCGCATCATAAGTGAGGCAAAACATACTTTTCTGATATAGTCCCTTAATAAGATGAAAGAAACAACAAGAACTAAGGTCCAGAGGACAGGTGGCAACCCCAGGTCATCAGTGAACCCGGAATATACAGCCGTTGCTACACCTAGAATAACTACCGAACAGCAAATGAGCACAAGTTGATGAATGAAGGTGGAACCGGAATATACAGCATACTCCCTGCCTGAATAACGCTGGCTATACACCATATATGGAGCGGAAATAAGGGATGTTTGCAGATCAATTAAAAAAAGAACCAAACTGAACCCCAGCATATAATATCCAAATTCCTCCTTTACGCAAACTCGCCCGATAATAGCACCGGTAAGGAAATTTGTTGCACTGGCTACAACTTGATCTGAAAGGGAAATTATCCCTTTTCGAGAGATAATATTAGCAAATATACCGGAAACGGGATGCCGCATCAATTTTTCTCTGTTGGATTAAATGACAGGACCTCGTAACCGTCCCCCGGCATATGAAAAAATAAAATTACTATAAACCAATCAGCAATTAACAATACCAAAAACCAAAAATAAACATGTACCTAACATAACACTACACCAATAATTTCAAAACACTAGATACCAAAAACATTCGCATTCATTTTCAATGAATAATTTTTTATTCGAAAATATACCATTGCAACCATATACAAATATACAAAAGTGCAATCCGTACTAAAAATCCTTTCCTTTTAAAGTACCATACCATTTCCGCTTTGAAAATGACTATCCTTTTCAAAATCCTTACCTACTGGCCAGAATCCAGTGACGGACCCCCTATTAGTTCTTCCCACTTGATAGATAAAAATGTTTTAGCCAACATATGATCATCGCCAAGACGATGAAAACTGTAATTACAAAAAATAGCACAGACCAACGGCTGCACATCTGCGATGGGAGTAACCACATCCCGATCACCGATATAGACATGAGTTTCAGTGGATAATGGCAATACACCGTAACCCGTTACATCATGATAATTCAAAGCCGGGGCTAATAAAATCAAGCGACGTACCCGCTCAGGGTTCTGCAGGCCGAAAATCGTAGCCATGAGTCCCCCAAAACTGGAACCAACCAGGACCAGTTGATCATCTCCGGCAACAATGCGGTAAAGTTGCGCCATTCTTTCCTTCAAATCTCCCTGAAAATCAGGAGTAAGCATAAATGGAAAATGCTCTTTAAAATACCTGCCCTTATGCCCACGACTACTAGAATCAAGACCATGAAGAAATAAATAACCCATAATTATACGTTGGATAAAAGTGAACGGTAGAGTTCTGTATAATTCTCCACCATAATAGCGGAAGAAAAACTGTTTTCAACTTTATTACGACCGGCTCTCCCCATCTCTTCAGCCCTTTTCAAATCAGACAACAGAGAGTTAACAGCCTCTGCAATTACCTCTGGATCATGGCTTTCCAACAGCAATCCATTAACCCCGGCCTCAACCAGTTCAGGATTTCCACCCAAATTGGAGGCGATAACCGGTTTACCTAATGCCATATACTCAAGTACAACATTAGACAATCCCTCACCATTAGGACTAAGCAACAACCCGATGCAACATCCTGCCATCAACGATTCAGGATGATTAGTATCGGTAAAAAAGAGAACATCATTACTTACCCCCAGCTCCTCTGCAAGGCGGCGACAAGACACCACCCGTTCACCTCGGCCAACCAGTACCAGACGTGTTTCTGGCCATTTACTCTTTATAAGTGGCAATGATCGTATTAAGGCAGCCTGATCTTTCTTGGAAGTGAAATTACCAACCATACACAAAGTTGTCTCTCCGTGCCCTTGCGGAGTAAGATTCTTAAAACGATCCAGATCCATACCGTTATAAATAACTTTTACCGTCGACAGATTATCAACCCCAAAAGCCCGCACTCCGGCAAATGAGTTAGCCACCACCACATCAGCATACCGCATCCACAATTTACTAAACCGATCGCGTTTGTTCAGATGAGGCCTGGCACTACGAATAGAGCCGTTAACAACTGGTATTCCAGTTAATTTGCCGGCTACTAACCCCGCAAAATCACTAACACAACCAAAGGTATGTACCAAATCAATATGATATCGGCGAATATGAGCAATCAAGGATATGGCAAGGGAAAAATCATATTTATAGTGCTGACGAATGGGGATAACCAGGTCGGCATAATCACAAGCCTCAGCCTCACGTGGACCACCTTTCTGCAAAATACCAAGAGCGATGCTGAATTCTTCTGATCCACTAACCCCTTTGAGCAGCTCTACAATTTGTCGTTCCGTGCCCCCCGCTGGCATTCCGTCAACCATGATCATGATATTTTTAGAATCAAGCACCGTCACAGTAAGCTCCTCTTCATTAAAAGTAAGCGTTCTCCAGCACTACGCCTGCGCGATCAAAGACCGGATATTCACATAGGATTAACTATACCAACCAACCTGCTTACACACATAACGTAGCGCTGGCAAACGATTAACAACCCGATGTAATAAAACCTTTTTATAGAACCCGAACGGTTACCATTAAAAGAAACAACGAATAAATATTGCACCGACTAAAAAATTTGCAAAATCTATTGAGGCAGGTGCAAAAATACAAGAGATTTAATAAGGGAGGCCATCTAGCGATACCTAACTACTTTTGCCAATTGGTACACCAAAAGAAAGACAGTAACAGCCACATAATACAGAGATTTTTTAATACCAGCTCACGGTGAGAGATAAAAGCTATACTGCCCTTGAAAAACGCTACACCCCAGTTTTGCCAGAAACTTGACAAAATCCCTAAACATGGGCCACCAAAAGTTTGGAACTATTTTTTAACGTTATACAAAATCCAGCCATATCTCAATATTGGTAAGTGGTCACAGGCGCCTTTAATAAAAAAAATCAAAAACCTAATATTTCATTATGGAACAATTAATTAGTACACACGGAATATAATAAAAGTCCCAGTGTCAACTCCAAGATATATAATATAAAAACAAACTAACTCTTCCTACTCAACATTTCAATCTCCCGAAAATATTCAGAAAGATTCATCAACTCTGTGTAAGTACCCTTGGCTGAAACAACACCTCGATCCAGCACATAGATAACATCACATTCTTTTAGAGTAGAGAGTCGATGAGCAATCATTATAATAGTCTTTTTATTGGCCAACCCGTTAATAGCCTGAATAATAACGTCTTCAGTTATGCCGTCCAAAGCGCTGGTCGCCTCGTCAAGAATCAAAACCGATGGGTCGTGATAAAGCGCCCGTGCAATACCGATACGTTGCCGTTGCCCGCCACTTAATCTAACTCCGCGTTCACCTGTAATTGTATCGTAGCCATCGGGTAACTCATTTCTAATAAAGTCATCAATGGATGCAAGTTTACACGCTTGCTGAAGGGCATCATTGTCAATATTTTCATCGCGTACTCCAAAAGCAATATTTCGCCGAATGGAATCATCGGTCAAAAATATTTCCTGGGGAACATAACCTATGCTACGACGCCACCTATCTATATTTGTACCAGTTACTACTTCATCATCAACATACAAATTCCCATCTCCGGGTACGAGCAGTCCAAGAAGAATATCTATTAAAGTAGTTTTACCAGATCCGGTGGAACCTACTATACCTATGGTGGAATTGGCGGCAATGGAGATGTTAAGATCTTTAAAAACATTTTCCTTTTGAGCAGGATATGCATATCCGAGACCGGAGAGTCGTATTTCCTGCTTAATAGGCATGGCTGTCCCAATCGATCCGGATGTTTGTGCAATCTGTTCTACAGGTGCAGTGCGATGAATATCTTCCCATAAAATATTTAACGCCGGGATAGTGTAGCGAATCTCTGAAGCACCGGTAAAAATAGTCTGCAAGGCAGGCATCAATCGATAACCAGCAAAGGCGTAAAGGGATAATACGGGAATAATTGCCCCCAAATCTTTCCCCATTGCTAAAAAATATAATACAATAAGCAATATGCCACCGAATGCGATAACCTCAAAAGCATATTTGGGCAACTGCGATATGGTGGACTTAAGAGCTTGTGCTAACGAAAGGTGACTAGAGTGAACAGAAAATTCATCAAGAAAAACTTTTTCTCGTGATAATACCTTAAGAATTTTAATGCCTGAAAGAGCCTCATTTGCCACCTTGAAACGCTGATTATTCGCTTCCGCTCTGATTTTACCTATTTTATTCAGCTTTTTACTAATTAGCCGAAAAAGAAAACCATAAGCCAGCCCTAAAGTTAACGAAACTCCTAGAGCCAATACTGGATCAACCACCATGAGCATGGTAAAAACAAAAAGTGCTATCACCCCGTTTTTAAAGATCATCAATACAGGATTAAAAATACCAACCACCACCACACGAACTTCATCCATGATATTCTTTTCAAGTTCTGAAGTGTTGCGATTTAAAAAAAACACATAGGGCTGATGAAGGTAATTACACAATAGACGCCGGGAGAGGCTATGATTACGCATCCATGAAAAATAAAAAATCCGCCAGGTAATAAATGCAGTAAAAGAGTTATTGATAACCAACAAACACAGAACGGCCACACCGAGGAATAACAAAAATGAGTTGTGGCTGGAAAATTCTAACCAATTATATATTCCGGCAAGAAACGGATTGGTGTCGATATTGTCAGGGGCCGCCAATACCGTCATAAATGGCATGATAGAGCTAATACCTGCTACCTCTACCACAGCCAAAACAGCCATTGCGCCGACAAGACGATACATTTCTCTACGTTCGGCAGTGGTGAGAAGATCAAAAATTTTATGTAGCAATGAAGGCATATTAATAAAGAGCAAGCTCCGATATTATCTATATAAAATGAATTAATAACTAAGTAGTAACCATTCACCAGTGCTGCAAATGTGTGTGATCAGGCCAGTGAGCTATATATATTCCTATATCATTCCAGACTGATCGCGCCCAGACGTAGTACTGGAGTACACTTACACTAAGTGCAACAACGACTCACGATGAACACCGTAAAAGACAACGACAGGTATATTTTCTATAGTTTAGTAATATATACCTGCGAAATTTCAAACCATAATTAACAACACCTGTCAAGCCCATAAACCGAATTTGATCCTAGCTCCAGAGGTCGTTGCTGGCTGATTTTATAGACTGAGGGATTAAATATAGTCACTTGAAAATAATATTTAAGCAATTATTACTACTAGCCATGGGTCAACCAATGGGGACTGAGAAAACCGTTAGAAGATCAAGCACTTATGAACGATTACAATTAAAAAACTAATTTATTGATTTTAATATATAATTACGCACGATAGCTTCCCACTGCATAGAAGGATTATAGCGACCGAAAGTGCTTGCATACACAAACGATACCGATGTACATTTACAAAACTACATTTTTATAAGCAAGCACATTGCCCACTCGGTGGTTACAAATATCCATCAGATTTAGCCAAATCCAAATACATATTTCCCCTCTCGATATCGTTTCTCTCCTCAATTAATAACTCCCCATAGTTATAAGCATTTGGAGCAGGCAAATAATCGACCTCTACTGCTTTTTTAAAATAAAATTCAGCTTTATCCACATCATTCTTATCAAGGTATAAAATTGAAGCGTATTCAGCATACGCTAGGTCAAAACCCTGTTCAGCTGATTGTACATAATATTTCTTACACTTCTCAAATTCCTGCCTTTCAATCATTAAGAGTTGCCCATAATAAAACGCAGCTGGTGCAAGAAGGAATTCATATTTTTCTGCTTTCTTAAACCAGCTTCCTGCCCCATCAATATCATCTTTGTAAAGATATAGAATCACACCTATATCTCCACAAGCCAACTCATGCCCTTGTTCAGCGGCTTTATATAAATACCTAAGACCTGTTTTCCAATCTTTTTTTTCTAAATAATGCAGCATCCCGTATTCATAAGTAGCTTCTTCAAATAATGAACCAGCTTTCTCTGCCTTTATAAACCATTCCTCTGCTATATCAGCCTGAAGTCTCTCTCTATATGTAATAACTCCGATCTCACCATAAGCCTTCTTATACCCAACTTTAGCAAGTTTTAGGAGAATTTTGAGAGCTTCATTTGGCTTATTCTCATTTAAATAAAGGTCCATCGCCTGTTCATAACGGGCAGCCGTCTTTCGATTGAATGTTCTTTTATACTTTTTAGTCAGGCTCATCTTAAACCTTTTAAAAAATGAAATAATAAAGGTCTCGAAAATAAACATTTCCATAACTTGGGTAGATTTTTTGTATCCGCTCACTGGGTTGCAAACATGAATTGTATAATATCAGCTCATTAAGAGTTTACCTATGGAGAGCATGTGTGCAAACAGTGGCTACTGCATAAAGATGAGGTGCCTGTGACCGCCTACATCCCACTCTCCCACCTTCGTTCCTAGATAGAGCTAGCCCATGATAAAATAACTACTTTAAAGACTAAATGGTTAGAAGATAATGTTCATACATTTCCAGGTGAAAGCCAACCACAAAAATTGACCCCAAACAGAGGGTTGGAGCACGTAAATTACCACTGGGTCCCATAACTTGTTTGAGTACAGATTTTTTATCTGCTGTTTTAGGATCCCACGTCGAAACTTTTTTACCCTTGACTGTAATGATGCTATCCGCTAACTTTAGCAATTCCCAAACATCTTCGGAACCAAACCTCTCTTTACGTGCATCAAGAAAATCTTGCGCCATTACACAGGGCTTTCATCCTTTTCGTAGATATGCCCAATCTATTTGCATAGAAAACTCCCGATAAATCTATTACTTACCTTATCGTTATAATACCAGAGAAACATCGTTAAACGACCACATACAAACCAAAATTAAACCCTACAGCTAATCAGTTAGCGCTTTTTAATATATCCAACGCAACAAGATCTTTTCTTTTCAGTTTTCTCCTACCAATTATAGGGTATAAAGAAAGATGCAATAATTAAATTCGTACACCATATCACATCCACCGAAAACATCTACAAACACACATCTGTTACTGAGATAACAATGATTTATAACAACATAATACTTTTCATGGTCGCGCTTCTGTTAATGACCATTACCAAGGCCCCTGCCTCACCTTTACTACCCACCTCGTGGACCATAATCCTCCTCCCCCTCAGCGGACTAATCTACTGGTTTATTTGCGGTAAAATTTTTAGCCGTTGCCGCCATCGTGGGTCCACAATATATTTTTCCACCGAACTACTTCTCTCCTACCTTGCACTAAGCTTCTTTGTCGCTTCGCTTCATATCTTTAGTATAAAGTTTTATCTCACCCCCATGACTTTTCATGGCACCTTCCCTATTACCGAAGACCTGGGATGCCTCCTACTTTTTCTCTGCTTTCTCTCTATAATGTGGTTACGGGCCAAACCCTATTACGAACAAATCTTTCATCGTTCATCAAGCGCAGCTCTCTTTGTTCTCTCAAACATAAAGGTAAACCTACCACTTCTTTTCCCCTGGCTATTTCTCACCATGGCCTTTGATGTTCTACGTCTTCTACCTTATCCACGTTTTCAAACCTTTCTCCTTTCCACCTGGGGAGACCTCCTGACCTATAGCCTCTTTGTATTTTTTATAATCATTTTTTTTCCTCCACTCATCAAACGTTTCTGGAGTTGTCGCCCCTTACCAGAGGGCCCCATACGCGAACGTATATCCTCTTTTTGCCGCAACCATGGTTTCCATTCGGAAATTCTCCTCTGGCCCCTTTTTGAAGGCCAAGCGCTCACCGCAGGTATTGTAGGTCTCGTTCCTAAATTTCGTTACCTCATGATCACTCCCGCCCTACTCTCCACCATGGACGAAGATGAAATAGATTCTATACTGGCCCATGAAATCGCCCACGTTAAACGAAAACATTTATTGCTCTACCTCTGCCTCTTTATTTCTTTTAGCCTAACAGCGGGAGCTGGTTCCATGCTCGTCAACGGGCTCATATTAAATGCCGATTTGTTCTATATCATTCTCGACCGAATTGATATTGATCCAGAAACATTACGCAATACCTTTTATGGCGCATTTATCATTTCGACTTTTTTAATATTTATTCGGTTTATTTTCGCTTTTTTCATGCGCAACTTTGAACGTCAGGCCGACGCACACGTCTTTGAGGCCATAGGCAGCTCGGCACCCCTAATCAGTGCCTTTGAAAAGATCGCACTGCTCAGCGGCAACATTCGTAACAAAAAATGTTGGCATCACTATGGGATAGGAGAACGTATAGACTTCCTCACCGATTGTGACAAAGAGCCACAACTAATCAACCGCCACAGTAATAATCTTAAAAAATATCTCGGAGTATACTTCCTAATCACTATTATATCCGCAACAGTGCTCTATAATGCAAACTCCAATACCTATTTTGAAAAGAACTACCTTCGCTATATGGAACGGGTACTAATTCACAAAATACGTCACCATCCCCATACGGCAAACTACTTCTCCATCTATGCTGGTATACTTTTGGAGAATAAACAAGAATCAAAAGCTTTAGAAATTTACACAGAAGCGTTAAAGCTCTCACCCAATGACCCTAATATGCTTAACAATACCGCCTGGTTACTATTAACAGCTCAAAATAAAACCTTACGTGATCCTAAAAAAGGTTTAATTCTAGCCCAGAAGGCAGTGAACAACAAAGAGGAAGGATTCATCTTGGATACTCTGGCTGTTGCTTTCATGGAGAACCACATGATTGATGAGGCCATCTACACAGAGCAAAAAGCCTTAGAGTTAGACCCGATAAACAGCGAGTATTACCTCTCCCAACTCACATTTTTTCAGGCAAAAAAAAACGGGGTCGCCGGAAATTCACCGGCAACTCCGCTTAGTAATCTACCTATTAATGAAGGGATTGAGAAGCGTAACAACAATCCATAACCAGGGCATCTAAACCAGCGTCTGCCAACAAAGCAGGAATAGAATTTTGAAAAGATTGGCATTGAGCAAAGCTTTCCTCACCTCCGAGGATATTACTCAGCTCCATAATGACTTTTATTTTCTCACCACTCAGGGCATCAAGGAGCTGGATAGAATCAACCAACGAGTCCAAAGGAGGTCTGCCTCGTCGCAAAGCATGAAGCATCGGATCTGAACCTGAGGTAATAACCGGATCTAAATAGAGACGATCATAATCAACCCCCATCTCATCAGCCATTTCCATCACCTCAACAGCCAGTTTCAATTTCTCCTCCAAGGACCCATTGCCCCCACTTCGAAGTAGCATAACCACCAAACCCGCTTCATAACGGCGGGCCAGTGCCATTTTCTCACGTAAGATGACCTGATCATCAACAGTAATACCGTTGATTACTACCCTTCGTGGAAACAAAGCCAGACACTCAGCAAGGTACGCACTATGGGCTGGCAAGAACATATCCACATCAACTGTGCTGCCAAGAGTTGCCGTTACCCATGGTAATTTCCGATCCATGGATTCAGCCGGTCCGGGATTGATATTAAGCCCACGGGCTCCGACTGCCAATTGCCGCCTAGCTAAATCTATTAAAATGGATTTATTATTCTCTTCCAATGCTTTTTGAAAAAATGGATTGAGCACATTGAGGGTTTGGCCAATCACCAGACACTTCTCATGCTCAAAAATAGAAGGAGGTATGGTACTTGACTTGTCATGATGAGAGATAGTTTCGTGATACATTGCAGGTCTCCAAGATAGATTATTAACTATAATCAGCCCGGAAACAAAAAAATCCCCAGACCGATATAAAACGATCCGGGGATTCCCTATTTATCCCACGAAAATACGTATGGCTTTCCCTAGTCCTCGGGGAATCCAATATAATTTCCAGACAGGTATTCTGACTCTTCCGCTTCATCAGCAACCTTCCCATTCAAAACTAAAGTTTTTTCATGAACAGTGGTCAACAAGGCTGACAAATTTTTCTTTATAAAAAGAGCGAAATCACAGCGGCGGGCCCGTCCCCGATTCTCACGGGGTTCCCTATCGAAAAGCGAAATTATTCACCATCGAGCTCCCAAAGGAGCACCTGAAAACTATATTTATACTAACTGAGCAACACCCTTTTGGTCAAGAAAAATATACCGACTCACACAACAGGTAGTACACATAACCCCTAACACCTACCTCCAAAAGTATAAACCTTAACCTTAGGTGATCACAAGCAACTCATATTCAGGCAATTAACTCTTCTGACATGAGGATAATTGTTGCTAGCAAGAACGACAAAAGATATCAAGCCACATGGAAGACCTATAATCTCACAGTTTAATAAATCAGGCTTCTACAAACTCTGTAACCAAGCACCTTTAAACTTCTACAATAACAACAACCTAAACATTAACGTACCAGGTTAAAAATAATAATATATAACTTTAAAAGTCGACTTACTTTTCCCTTTATAATTTTAGTCACAAAAAGTTATTGGTACAGAAACAAGTTTTCAACTCATAAATATATAATAATAACTAAAGAGACACAAAACTATAAACATTTTTTCCTATAGCTAGAAAAACAGATACATATTAACAATTAAATACAACACTTATTTATTATAGTCGAGAACAGCGGAAGTTATAATGAGGTAAATAGGCTATGCCTATTGATAAATATAACTTTTTACTACTCGCTACTCAATTATTATGGTCGTTGAATTATAACTGAGTTTAAATGCAAAAAAGCAAAGTACCCCTACCTACTCAGGCAAACGAACCTTTGCCAATAATAACATTTAATAACAGAATACCACCTCGCCAACAGTAGCATTAATCAATACAAAAATGATACTACAATCTAATGACGATTATTAACCATCAATTAAAATTACAATACTCACCTTTCGCTCTTTAGACCTCCCTCCCAATCAAATTTCTTCATATTGTAGTTGACCGTACATTAAAACATGCTATTATTAGAATTCGTCATCATAGAATCGCAGTAGCGCTCATACATTTCAGCAACATACAATTATCAGGAGAAATTACAACATGTTAATAAGATGTTTTTTATTCACGGGAATATTCGGAGCTATGTTCTGTTCCTCATTAATGGCCTCCCCAAAAGTCGTAGCCGTAGTATCTGGCTCAGTAGACAAAGAAGTTATTGTTAACCCACCTGGTAATGCTACAACCCACGATGTATTGCAAGGATATACTTTTTCGAGCCAAGAAGGAATAGGATTAGAGGGGGCACTATCAGGAGATACTCCATTAGGTGATGCGACAAACGCCGACGTTGTAATAGGTATCACATACTCAAATCATAATACCCCTAATCTAGTCGGAACATTCGTTCCAGCCAAACTACCAAAAACCGGACAAACTTATGATTTACTCCCAGGACTAGTTGCTACCGGAACTGATGGTTTCTTAGAAAAGGGTGAAGCATGGCCAGCTACACGCTTTACAGATAACACTGACGGAACGGTTACAGATAACCTTACCAATTTAACCTGGTTAAAAAATGCCGGGTGTATAAATAGCATTGGATATGAAGCTGCATTCGCT
>JAOTSI010000022.1 GCA_029865005.1 Desulfobulbaceae bacterium | reverse complement strand
TCCACCGAGAACTGCAGATTCGACCCCATCTTGTCCAAACGCCCCTGGATCTCTTCGGCATAGCGATTCGCGTCCTCACGGGCGACAATCTCTTGACTCCGTTGCCGGGCATCCAGAGCTTCCTTCCCCATGCCTCCGTTAGCGGAATCGGTAGTCGAGACGACTGGCTTAACCAACCCCACGCCTCCCTGCCCTTGGCTCGCCGCAGGAGAAGGAGTCGCCACCACACCAGCACCCTTACTTTCCGTAACAACACTATTAATATTCATACCAAACCTCCTGATACTACGTGTAAACCATTCCGCTTACACAGAAAAAGAAACATGCCCAGGCGACGCATCCTGAGGTGAAGGACTATACGCCCCCCCATCTCGAACAGGAGCCAGCTCTGTTTCTTCCGAAGAAACAACAACCACACATGGCGCAGAATTTTCTCTTTCATGTGGTGTAAAACCATGCTCTCGCATGGCAGTATCTTCCCATACTTCTTTCAGTCGCTTCAGATAACGATGCGAGTGCCGAAGAATCTCTACATCCTTACTTGCTCCAACCTTTGGTAACTCAGCAAGGATGGCTTCATACAAACCAAGTAGAAACTGACTAGCCTCGGAGTCATCATCAGATTTCACCGACACATACAACTCGGTGACGATGGCAATCGCCTTATTCATATGTTCTGCACGAGCAATAGGTTCATTTTTCTGAATTGCCACCTCGGCGAGTTCAAGATGAACCAAGACACGTTCATACAACATATGAATAAGTTCCACCGGATGGTAGTTCGTCTGCATTGCCGTCTGCTGATAAGCACTTTTCGCCTGCGAAGAAACCATTTGATCCTCCTCGACCAAATTTGGCCGGGTTAACGTATCGCGTAACAACTTGCCTCTCTATTGTTACTTTTCGGCAAAACAGCGTAAAACATAACTAAAAAAACAATCCAAGCTCATCTTTTCCTACACGGTTCCCCGACAAAACCGAGGGGGTCTTTTGGGACCTTTGCCATATCCAGACAAGGCCTTTTTTCCGCTGCGCACTTGCCCGAGTTGCTGATCAAGATCAGACCGCCGAAGGGCAATCCGCTCCATGAGCCGAGCGCTCACCTCTTCCAACTCGCGCATCTGTTCAAGCTGGGCATCAACCGCATTCACCACCGACTCAGTGAGTGCCGCCCGATCAGACTGGGCCAACCACTGCTGCTGTCGATCAACAAGGGGTTGCAGTCCTTTCAACAAGCCGGCTCGACATTCACAAAAAACAACTACATCCTCTTCCGAAGGGGTCGCCCGATCGGCCTGGCGCAAAAAATCACCGGTAACCTGTAGTAATTCCGCATAAATGCGGCTGATTTCCGGCAAATCTTTTTCGTTACCGACCACAACATTTCCCCCGCAGATATATTTTACTTCGTTTAAGCTACCATCCAAAACCGAGTTGAATTAGCAATAATTTTAGCTGGTACCACCCCACATGTCATTCATCCCGGCAAAGGTAGATGCCAAGAAATCGCCTTCACTCCGCAGGCTACTCATCAACTGGTCGAGCATGATAAACTGTCTTTTAAGCGTCTCGTAACGCATATCCAATCTTTCGGTGGCTTCGGTGATCTGATCCCCTAAACGATCTGAGTTCCCTTGCGCGGCATCCTTCTCCGTACCAATAAGTCCGCCAAGAGCTGAGGATTTGGTAATCTCATCCAACTGATTACTGAAAAGGTCTGCCACCCCTTCGGTGCCAAGATCATCACCGGCAAACAACAACTGCACATCCGCAAGATTGGTACTCAACGCATCATCAAGAACGGTTTCGTCAAAAGAATATATACCGTACTTATCCACCTCAAGACCGATATCAATAAGGTTTTCATAGGTACCACCCAAAGCAAGCGTGGAGGTAAGAATTGAGCTGAGCTGATTGGGCAGGGACTGAATGGAACTCATACCATTAAGTGGGCCAGCCACTTGAGTGTCGGCATCGTATTCCGAGTTGGATGAGATCTCGACCATAGCAGAATTAAAAGCCTCAACCAGAGCAAGAATCTTTTCCTTGATGGTAGCAGAGTCGCTTTCCACCTTCACCGTCGACGAACCTGTGGTTTCAAGATTCAGGGTCATGCCGGCAAACAGATCGGTAATCGTGTTAGTGCCACGATTATAGGTAACACCACCGATAATCAACTCGGCATCACGATTAACTGCCGGCTCTGTCTCGCCCAAGGTCACCGTATCAAGATTAGAAAAATCTACTGCCGTTATGCTATTAGCCTCGCCAGTTTCGTTGGAAACCAGCTGTAAGACAAAAGGAGTACCGCTACCGTCACCAGTGTCCATAACCATGGCGGTAACTCCGGGATTAGCACCGTCGGCATTAATGGCGTCAGCAAGTTCCTGCATGGTAGCTCCTGCCGCCATAACCACACTTCCACCAGCAGCCCCGTTGAAATCATAAGAAAAAACACCACCGGCGGTGCTAACAACCGTATCTGCAGTTGCCACACCCGTTGACACCCAGGAATCCTGCGTCGCCAAACGACCTACGGTCATACTATAAGTGCCCGCATTGGCACTGCTGGTTGTGGAAACAGTAAGAACGCTCTCGTCGGAGGACGAAGATATCAAGGCGTTGTAGGTATCAAGAGATGCCAGTTCCTCGGCTGCAGTCTTCACCGCCAGAAACTTGGTATTCAAGGCATCAAGCTCAAAAACCCGCTGATCAGACTGCTGCTGACGGGTCTGCATGAGCCTGATTGGTGCCTCATCCACGCTTCGGAGGCTGTCAAGAATACCGGACAAATCAAGCCCTGAACCTAAACCAAGTGCAGAAATTCCAGCCATAACTTCACCCCCGAGACATGTAAACTTTCAAACAAAGGAATGGCGGCGGCAGAGCCGCCGCCATTCCGGCTACAGATTGAACTATACTACAGATACTGCTACTTCACCTACTGGAGCAGACTCAAGACGTTCTGCTGAGACGCGTTGGCCTGAGACAGCGCGAAAGAGCCAGACTGCGACAGGATCTGGAACTTGGCGAAGTTAGAACTCTCATCTGCAAAGTCGACGTCGCGGATTGAAGATTCAGCCGCAGCCACGTTAACCTTGGTCATGGAGATATTCCGTACAGTAGACTCAAGCTGGTTCTGTGCAGAACCGAGTCCGGAACGAATAGCAGCCAAAGTCGAAAGAGCTTTATCCGCTCGCGAAATTGCAATACCAGCACCAGTGGCGGTAGATACTGAAAGCGCAGCAATCGAAAGAGCATTAGCGTTAGCAGTAGCAATGGAGACGGTAAGACTTTCACCTGTATAGGCACCAATCTGGATCTTTTTCGTAGTAAAAGTACCGTCCAACAGTTTCGAGCCGTTAAACTTGGTGTTGGTGGAAATATCGTTCAAACTTGATACCAGAGCGTCAATATCCGACTGGATATAGGTACGAGAGCTGGTATTCTGAGTATCAGAAGCTGCCTGCACCGCCAAGGTACGAATCTTGGTGATAATATTGGAGGATTCCTCCAAGGCACCATCCGCCATCTGAATAACAGCGATACCGTCATTTGAATTACGGATAGCCTGACCAATACCTGCCCCCTGCGCCTTCAAGGAGTCAGCGATGGCCATACCGGATGCATCATCCGCCGCCCGGTTAATCCGCAAGCCTGAAGACAACCGCTCCAAAGAACGACCAAGAGAACCATCAGTCTGGGTCATTGAACGATGGGCAAACATTGCGCTAACATTGGTATTAATACGTAAACTCATAACTAACCTCCATGTTTTTTTGTTTCCTTAACAAAACAGGCTTCCATGCCCGTTATCCTTTGTTCAGTTTTTTCCTGACTAGGCGACCTCCTTCCATCTCACCTCCTCTTCGGCCCCCACTTCTAGGCAGTTACAAATCTTATCGTCAACCCGACACCACTACATTAATTTTTTTTTGCTTAAAAAAAACGCTGTACAAACAATGCGTTGTGCGCAAAGAATCCTTATGATATCATCAAACCGATGTAAAAATAAAACATATATTAAGCAAACAACCTCTCTCTCTGAATCACTTCTGCGTAGTTAGGTACCAAAACCAAGGTGAACTACAAATGCAAACATCCTCCAATTTTTACAAGAACAACCTCGCCAGCCTCAAAAAGCATCAACCGGAAGCCTGGGCGAACATTACGACCCACCCACCTGCACCAATGGGGGAAATAATTACCAACTCCGAAGGACTACCTAACCTGGCAGTAACATCCGACACAGGAGAAACAATCCTGCTCCATGACAAAACAGATGAATACTTTGCCCTACAGATAGTGCCCAAAGATACTCATGGCACCGTTGTTTTGTTCGGAATGGGATTAGGATATGGAGCATTAACTATCCAGCAACAGAGGCCAAAGATAAGCAACCTCATTATTTTCGAGCTATACCCTGGGATCTTCATACAAGCCATGCATTGCATGGACCTGACACCTCTCATCTCCGACCCACGCCTTAGCCTCAGCCTTGGTGCCGAACCGGATTTCTGGCGAATACTCGCTCCAGCATCGCTTGCCATGCTACTGGAGTTCTCCTACACCCTTGAGCACCAAGCGTCGTTCTCTATCAACCAAGCGGCCTATCAAGATTTACACGACAAAGCATACGAAATTATTAATAGCTACAACGTTAACGGAAACACCCTACTCAGGTCTGGCGAAATCTTTCTCAATAACACTTTCAACCATCTCAAATCCATCCACCACAATTTATTCTTGGACACATCGCGTGAAGCTTTCAAAAATATCCCAGCCATCTTGGTGGCAGGCGGCCCTTCGCTAAATAAAAATATTGACCAACTGTCAAAGGCAAAAGGGCAAGCATTAATTATCGCCGTCGATGCAGCCTTGCCTGCACTGCTAGCCCATGACATCATCCCAGACATTGTCGGAGCCCTGGATGGCAGTGAACTTGCTTATGAAAAAATCGCCGATCTCGCCCCCCGCGCTAAGGAATTTCTTCTAACCAGCGTCCCGACAGTCTGCACTAAAACACCAAAAACATTCCGGGCAAAACAAGTAATATGGAGTTTTAGCCACACCCCACTTGACCAACGAATTGACCAATGCCTCAACACAAACTCACTACTGGAATCAACCGGCACTGTCGCACATATGAATTTCCTTGTCGCTGTTTCCCTGGGTTGCTCTCCTATTATTCTGGTTGGGCAGGACTTAGCCTTCCCCATCGACGGCGGCAAAGATCACGTCAAGGGAGCAGTCCTTACTAAGGATTTCCATCCTGAAGATAACAAAGAGAAGGAAACAATCTGTTGGGTGAAGGGGATAAAAGAAGACAAGGTTCCAACCAACAGATCATTTCTTTTTTTGAAAAAACATTTGGAACAGCTAATCGCCCAGCACCCGAACCACTACATTAATGCCACTGAAGGCGGTGCCGACATCAAGGGCACAGAAATCCTCTCCTTGACAAAAGCACTGAAAATTTATTGCAGTGATCCTCAAGACATTCTCAATAATATCGAGGCTCAGTTTAATAAAGGGGGATCTACCAACACCGATAAACTTGTTGCTTGGATGGAGGCCACCCTCAAAGATATTAAAAAAATGCAACAAACGATAACAAAAACCGACAAACTGACAACCGCCACCTGCAAAAAACTCGCGCACCTTCAAAAAGAAGGCAAACCTTTTCGTTCTTTTGACACACTGCCAATCAACCTCCAAAAACAAATCAACAAGATTGACAAGGGACAAGAACAATCCGATCACCCCATGGAAATCTGGAACATCCTGAGTGACGTTACAGGCGAGGGACTTCGGGTCAGTGAACGCCTCAAACAAGAAATACTCGGACTGAAAGATCGACCGGAAAAATATCTAGAATATGCCCTGAAAAGCTTAGAACGAATATTAGTCACGAACAGTGTCCGCATTATTGCACTTGAGGTTCTCGAAAAAAACCTCAAAGAAACCCTAGACCACCACAAAACAGAAATAGAACTCTTGAAGGCCATCACAAAAGACAACCAGAACCAAAGCGACATCATGAATTTAGCCCGCTTCTATTTCGAAGCAGGTGAACTGGTTCTCGCGCAACCATTACTTGAAAAAGTCTACTCCACTCAGCCGGATTCAGCCGAGATAAACTTCTACCTAGGATGCATCTCAGCCAAGCAGGCTGACCACAAAAAAGCCACCGCTTTTTTTGAGACTACGAAATCCTTGAATCCTGACTTCAAAACCAGCATCAGCGATTTCCAACAACAGCTTGGCAACCAATACTTCAAGTACTGGCAAGAGTCTGATAATCCGGTAATGCTCAGCAGAGGCCTTAAATATGCCCCAGACAACCCGAAAATTATCGCCCAAAAAGACTTGATAAAAATAGCTGCTGCCCACAAGTCAACGACACCAGAACAGACCGACGATCTTATCCGCTCGTGGCACAAAAGACTGGAGAGTGACGACAACCTTGCGAACACGTTGTTAACAACCGCACAAGTTGCGGAATTCTATGCTCACCATGGTCAATTACTCATGAGCGAAGGAAAATTTCAAGAAGCAACGACAAGCTACCTAAAAGCGCTTTCCTTCACCCCGGAAAACCCTGACTACCAAATATTAACCACCGAAGCCTTTTTCTGTATAGAAAACTTCGAAAAAGGAATAGAGCACCTTAAAAAAGCTATTAAAATAAACCCTGCCTATGCCAAGCATTGGGAGGAGATAGGCGATCAATTACAGCAGACAGGCCAGCACCAAGACGCAATCTCAGCTTACGAACAATGCTTCCATATTCTCCCTGAAAATATTTTTCTTCTCAAAAAGATTGGCGAATGCTACCAGGCAATGGACAACCCGAATGCAGCCCTTAGTGTTTACCAAATGCTCAAAGACAAAATAGAAAACAAAGTTGAACCGCAAGAGAGAAACCATAATGCACCTCGACAATAAAACTGTACTCATAACCGGCGCAGACGGCTTTATCGGCTCACACCTCACCGAAATGGTAATCCAAAAGGGGGCGAGGGTGAAGGCATTGAGCCAGTATAACTCTTTCAACAATTGGGGCTGGCTTGAAGACATTGACTGCCTTGAGCAAGTCGAGGTGTTGACCGGAGATATCCGCGACCCTCACTACTGTAAACATATAACCAAAGAAGTAGACATAGTTTTTCACCTAGCCGCCTTGATCGCTATCCCTTACTCCTATGTGGCCCCGGACAGCTATGTGGACACCAACATTAAAGGCACCCTCAATATCTGTCAGGCCGCAAAAGAGAATGGCTGCCAGAAAATAATCCACACCTCCACCTCCGAAGTGTATGGCACGGCCCAGTATGTACCCATCGACGAGAAGCACCCCCTGCAGCCACAGTCGCCCTACAGCGCCACCAAAATAGCCGCCGACTGCATGGCGCTGAGTTTTTTTAACGCTTTCGACCTGCCGGTGGTTATTGCCAGGCCTTTCAATACATATGGCCCCCGCCAGTCAGCCCGGGCAATCATTCCGACCATCATTACCCAAATCGCTCAAGGCGCTGCCGAGATAAAACTTGGCGACCTCTCCCCCACACGGGATCTCAACTATGTTGAAGACACCTGCAATGGCTTTATCGCCTTGGCCGAGTCTGACCAATGCATTGGTGAAACCGTGAATATCGGCTCCAATTATGAAGTCACCATGGGCGCGGTGGTGGAAGAAATTAAAAAAATCATGAACAGCGATGTGAATATCATCACCGAAGAGCTACGCATACGGCCAGCCAAATCAGAAGTCTTCAGACTCTGGTGCGACAACTCCAAAATCACCAGCCTGACGGATTTCACACCAATACATACTTTACAGCAGGGCCTTAAAAAAACTGTCGAATGGTTTTCACAGCCTGAAAACCTCAAAAAATACAAGGCGCATATCTACAATGTATGACGAGGTTCTTTCATACATCCGCTCTCTTTTCCCAAACAGGGATTTCATCCCACTGCATGAGCCACGTTTTTTAGGCAGAGAAAAAGAATACGTATCCCATGCAATCGACTCAACCTTTGTTTCTTCGGTTGGCGAATACGTCAACCACTTTGAAGAGATGATTTGCACCTTTACCGGGGCTAAACATGCCGTCGCCACGGTCAACGGAACCGCTGCTCTCCATACCGCCCTAATGGTTGCCGGGGTTAGGGATGACGACGAAGTCATCACCCAACCTCTCACTTTTGTGGCCACAGCCAACGCTATCTCCTACTGCCGGGCTCACCCACTCTTCATTGATGTCGATCGTGACACCATGGGACTTTCGCCGGCATCTCTCTCTAATTTTTTGCAAAGCCACACCGAGCTGTCCGAAGGCTGTTGCCGCAACAAAAACACAGGCCGACGCATCGCGGCCTGTGTCCCCATGCATTCTTTCGGCCACCCCTGCCGCATCGAGGAAATCTCCACGATATGCAAAACACACAACATCCCCCTGATCGAAGATGCGGCTGAGTCGCTGGGAAGCACCAGCCACGGAAAACACACTGGCACCTTTGGCCGTTTGGGAGTTTTCAGCCTGAACGGCAACAAAATCATCACCTGTGGTGGTGGCGGCGTCATCGTCACAGACGACCTGACGCTGGCAGAGCACGCCAAACACTTGACCACAACAGCAAAAAAATCACACCCTTACCTTTACGAGCATGACGAGGTGGGATACAACTATCGCATGCCTAACCTCAATGCCGCTTTGGCGTGCGCCCAGATAGAAAACCTCGACTCATTCATTTGCAATAAAAGAGAGTTGGCGCAACGCTACAACAAATTCTTCAAAACGCAACCGTCGATTGACTTTACGCAGGAACCGCCAGGAACGCGGGCCAATTACTGGCTGAACACGATCCTCCTGCCAGACCATAAAAAACGCGATCTTTTTCTAAAACAAAGCAACCAGGCCAAGGTTATGACCCGACCAGCCTGGACCCTGCTCAATGAACTGCCCATGTACAGCAAATGCCAGAAAGGATCACTGGACAACGCCAAATGGCTTGTCGAACGAATCGTAAACATTCCGAGCAGTGTGCGCTTATGAACAGACAACTCATCCTGATAGGCGGCGGAGGCCACTGCCGATCCTGCATCGATGTCATCGAGCAGACCGACTCATACACTATTGCCGGAATCCTTGACCAACCAACCAAAATCGGCCAGAAAGTTTTGGGTTACCCAATCTTGGCAGGCGATGACGCGATCACTGAACTAGCTTCAAAACACTCCTTTTTAGTTACCATAGGACACATCCATAAAGTGAAGCCGAGAATCAAGGCATCCGAAGCAATATTGGCTGCCCACGGCGCTCTCGCCACGATCATCTCTCCTCACGCCTATGTCTCGTCACACGCAAAAATTGGAGCTGGCACTATCATCATGCACGGCGCCACGGTTAATGCCGGCGCCAGAATTGGCAACAACTGCATTATCAACTCACACGCCCTGATTGAGCATGACGCAATCATCAACGACCACTGTCACATTTCCACCGGTGCCATCATCAACGGCGGCGTTCAAATCGGCACTCAAACTTTTGTGGGCAGCAAAACAATGGCTAAGGAATATATCACTATTGGGGCAGAATCCTTCATTGCCGCCGGCTTAAATATCTATCATGATCTTCCAAGTCAAAGCCGGGAGAAGCCATTATGAGCCAGCAACCCGATCACGTCTTCATCATTGCTGAGGCAGGGGTCAACCATAATGGTGACCTCGAACTCGCCAAAAAACTTGTCAAGGCAGCGGCTGAGGCGGGGGCTGATGCCGTTAAATTCCAGACTTTCCAAGCAGAAGCAATCGTAACAACCTCGGCATCAAAGGCAAAGTATCAAAAGCAGACAACCGACGCAGACGAATCCCAGTACGAAATGCTCAAAAGACTCGAACTGAGCCGGGAAGATTTCCAAATCCTCAAAAAACATTGCACAGTAAACTCTATCATGTTCATGTCGACGCCTTTTGACCTTAAAAGCATCGGCATGCTCGTCGAGATGGGACTTGAAATATTCAAAATCCCCTCTGGCGAAATCACCAACCTGCCTTATTTACGAAAGATGGGAAGCCTTGGCAAAAAACTCATTCTTTCCACCGGCATGTCGACACTTGACGAGGTCCAAGAGGCTGTGAAGATTTTAACCATGGCAGGAACTCCTCGAGAAAACATAACCGTACTGCACTGCACCACCGAATACCCCGCTCCCTTTAACGATATCAACTTACAGGCCATGGAAACATTGCAAAACCGTCTCGGCATGAAGGTTGGCTATTCTGACCACACCTCAGGCATTGAGGTTCCGATTGCCGCCGTTGCCTTGGGCGCCAAGGTAATCGAAAAACATTTCACTTTGGACAAAACCATGGATGGGCCTGACCATAAAGCTTCTTTAGACCCAACCGAACTCAAAAAAATGGTTACTGCCATCCGGCATATCGAACTCGCCATTGGGGGAAGCGAAAAAAAACCAACCGATCCTGAACTTGCAAACCGTAACGTCGCCCGCAAAAGCATTGTCGCGGCCGCACCCATTGCCAAAGGTGAACTCTTTACCGAAACCAACCTGACAACAAAACGGCCTGCCACTGGCATTTCACCCATGCAATGGGATACAGTTATCGGAAAAGCCGCACCCCGCGATTTTACTCAAGACGAATTGATTACTCTTTAACGACATGCGAAAAATTTGCATATTCACAGGAACTCGGGCTGATTACGGCATTCTCAAACCTTTGCTGAGAGAAATCCGGCAGGATCCGGGCTTGACATTACAGATCTTGGTCAGCGGCATGCATCTGGCCCCGGAATTCGGTCTTACCTATCGTGAAATCGAGGAGGACGGCTTTGAAATCGACGCCAAGGTGGAGATGCTTTTGAGTTCCGACTCACCAACCGGGATCTGCAAATCGACCGGACTTGGCCTGATCGGATTTTCCGAGGCACTGGAAAGATTGCAACCTGACCTAGTCGTTATTCTGGGAGACCGTTTCGAGGCCTTTGCCATGGCCACGGCAACAATGATCGGCAAACGTCCCATCGCTCATCTCCATGGCGGAGAACTGACTTTCGGCGCCATAGACGAAGCTTTCCGCCATGCAATCACAAAAATGAGTCATCTCCACTTCACCAGCACTGAAGAGTACCGACAAAGGGTTATCCAGCTTGGCGAAAACCCCGCACAGGTATTTAATGTCGGCGCTCTGGGAGTTGAAGCGATAAGAACACTGCCTCTACTCAAAAAAGACGTGCTGGAGCAGAATCTCGAATTTTCTCTCGCCGAACAATTTGCCCTGGTCACCTTTCACCCGGCAACCCTTGAGCAACAAACGGGAGAGAAACAATTTGCCGATTTACTCCTTGCCCTTGAGGCCTTCCCGAAACTCCGACTGATTTTCACCAAGGCCAATGCCGACAACGGTGGCCGCGCCATCAACACAATGATTGACCAATATGTGGCCCAAAACCATCAGCGCGCAATAACCTTTACCTCTATGGGCCAGACGCGTTATTTCAGCGCCATGCGCTACGCAGCAATGGTTTTAGGAAATTCCTCGAGCGGCATTCTTGAAGCGCCCACCTTCGGAGTTCCTACTATCAATATCGGCGATCGCCAAAAAGGGCGCCTCCGGGCCACCAGCGTTATTGACTCTCCACCCGATTCAAAATCAATTCAAGAGGCTATCTCCAAAGCGCTTTCACCCCAATTCAGTGAGGCCGCGAAGCAGACAACCAACCCTTACGAACAAACAAGGACTGCGCGACAGATCACTGCTGCACTCAAGGAGTTCGACCTTGCCCAAATAGTCAAAAAAGAATTCTATGACTTTCCCAAACTTTGAAAACAAGAAGGAATCCCAATGTATACAAATTGGAAAAAGATCCTGATTTCTCCCGCCACGCCGATCATCGACACCATGCGACTTATCGATGAAGTCGCAATGCAGATTGTTTTGGTGGTTGACGAAGGCAATCGACTCATGGGAACTGTCACTGATGGTGATATCCGCCGGGCCATTCTCAAAGGCAACTCCCTGGAGGAACCGGTGCAAAATGTCATGAACACACGGCCAACGGCATTCAAATCCGACGAAAGTCGGGAAGATATGCTCGTTGCCATGCGGTTACTCAAAATCTCCAAGGTACCGATCATTGATAATGGCAACCGCGTGGTTGGCCTGGAAATCCTCGATGAGTTACTCAAGCCAAAACCCCGCGACAATCCGGTGGTTCTGATGGCCGGGGGACTCGGCTCCCGCCTCGGTTCATTAACCAAAGATTGCCCCAAACCGCTCCTCCCGATCGGTGGCCAGCCGGTATTGCAGACAATCCTTGAGAGCTTCATTTCCTTCGGCTTTCACCGCTTCTATTTTTCGGTGAACTACAAGGCCGAGATGATCAAACAACATTTTGGCGACGGCTCCCGCTGGAATGTAGAAATCCAATACATCGAAGAAGACAAACGCATGGGTACGGCTGGTGCCTTGAGCCTGTTGCCGGAAAAACCGGACATGCCCTTCTTTGTTATGAATGGTGACATCCTGACAAAGGTGAACTTTTTACAGTTACTAGAATTCCATGCCGATCATCGTGCTGTCGCCACCATGTGTGCATTCCGATACGATATGCAAATCCCATACGGTGTCTTGCAGGTCGACAAACATCGCCTGGTAGAAATCAATGAAAAACCCGTACAAAGCTTTTTCGTGAATGCGGGAATCTATGTATTGTCACCGGAAACACTTCAACACATTCCGACCGAATCATTTTATGACATGCCGACTCTGTTTGAAAAATTGATCCATGACAATAAAGAAACAGCCGTCTTCCCGCTTAGAGAGTATTGGCTCGACATAGGCCAAATTACTGATTTCAAAAGGGCGCAGGGCGACTTTGCAAACTTCTTCAAGCCCAAGGAAGATTCTCAAGCAGAGTGAAACCAAAACGACACAATATAGCGATAAAGACAACATAAGGAGAAATTACATGCAAGTTCTGCTGGTCGTCTATGACAACGGCTCCTATATTCCTTGGTTCCCGCAGGGATTGGCCTATATTGCCTCGATTCTTAAACAAGAAGGACACCAAGTTAAAATTTACAATCAAGATGTTCATCACTATCCGGATACACATCTCACCGCATATTTGGATCAAAACCAATTTGACGTCATCGGAATCAGTACCATCGCCGGCTATTACCAACATAAAAAACTCATGGCTATTGCCGATGCCATCGGCAAATCAAAAAACAGACCGGAACACTTCATTATCGGTGGCCATGGCCCTTCACCGGAACCTGACTATTTCCTGAAAAAAACCGGGGCGGATATTGCGGTTATTGGCGAAGGTGAAGAAACCATAGTCGAATTGCTGGACGCACTTGCCGAGCACAAATCACTGAAGGAAATCAAAGGAATCGCCTACCGGGATGGCAGCGAGGTGGTCATCAATCCACGTCGCGAATTAATTCAGGATATCGACTCCATCCCCATGCCCGCCTATGAGCTGTTCCCCATTGAAGTCTATCGTTTACTACGCTTTCCGCATATGTCCAGCAGCGACTTTTCTCTACCGCTTCTTTCCGGGCGCGGCTGCACATTTACCTGCAACTTCTGCTATAGACTGGATGAAGGCTTCCGACCACGCAGCGCAGAAGCGATAATAGAGGAAATCAAATATCTCAAAAAGAACTACAGGATCAACTACATCGGCTTTGCCGATGAACTACTGATGTCTTCACGCGAGAGAACCGCAGAGTTGTGCGAGAAATTCCTGGCCGCCAAACTGGACATCAAATGGGACTGCAACGGTCGACTCAACTACGCTAGCCCCGACCTGCTCAAACTCATGAAAGAGTCAGGCTGCCTGTTCATCAACTATGGCATTGAAGCGTTCGACGACACGATCCTTCGCAACATGAACAAGGCCCTGACCACAAAACAGATTACCAGAGGCATTGAGGCAACCTTGGCTGCCGACATCAGCCCAGGACTGAACATCATTTTCGGCAATATTGGCGAAAACAAGGAAACACTCCGCAAAGGCATGGAATTTCTACTGAAATATGACGACGGGGCCCAATTAAGGACTATACGACCGGTGACCCCGTACCCTGGCTCTCCGCTCTATTACCATGCCATCGAAAAAGGCCTTCTGGAAGGCGTTGAGGATTTCTACCAGAACAAACACCTCAACTCCGATCTCGTTGCCGTTAATTTCACTGACATGAGCGATGATGAATTCCACGAGGCATTATTCGAGACCAACAAAATCCTCTTGGAAAACCATTATAAAGGGAAGAAAGAATTAATGATTGAGCAAGCCCGGGAACTCTACCTTGAAAGGGACACCAACTTTCGAGGTTTTCGGCAAACCTAGATAATATCCTGCCTCAGCTATCTGACCCGGGCAAGGCCAAGAAATAGCGCAGAAAACAAACAGTTGCAGGCTAATCTGCTAGCAGACGGGATATTTCGTACTCAAGAAGATCGGCAACCCTTAAGAAATCCTTTCGCGATTGGGCTGCAAGAACTTCACCGAACAAATGGTTGACCTCGTCGACATTCAACTGTTTTGCCTCTTGCAACAACGGCAAAAAACAGTCAACGAACTTGGCCAGATTTTCGCTGGCCTGCCCCTCCATCCCTAACCGGAACCCTACCACCGCTGCGGACAAGGCTTCTCGGCACAAGGCCTTTTGGTCGCTCATCGCCAGTCACCCTCAATATAGGATGTTCCCTCAATCCGGGCACCTTGCTTGCTGCCATTCAAAAACTTCACCTGCGGATGCAAGGCAATATAGCGCTCCAAATCCCGCAAAAATCCACGATAATTCGAAGCTGTTGCAACCCGACTGCCATGCCCGTCGAGAATCCAATGATCATTACTCTGCTCATCCCGACCTGAGATGAATGAAGACCCTTCGACGTGACTCTTACCGCCCGGGAAAGAAAAATCCATCCCCAACAAAACCACTTCCGCCGCTCCCATTTTTACTGCCAAATCAACCGCTGGGTGCGATACCGTGCCGGATGAGAACAGACTCCCCTTTGGATGTTTCTTACAGACTTCTTCGCATTGAAATGCATCCGGGTAGGCCGCCAGACGCAAACCGGGCCAGATATTCAAAATATCAGGGTGGACCCAAGGAAAATAGACGAGCAACCGGCAACTAACCGTCGGCAGTTCTACTTCTTCAAAAAATTTCAATGCCCCGGGACTATCTTCGATACTGACAACAATATCCGGATAAACTCCATTCGCCACCAAAGGCTGCAGCGCCGCATCCACAGCAATGAGCAGATGCTGTCCAGCCTGTGCTGCCAACCACTGGTAATGCGTACTCAAGGTTGGGCCGGCACCGGCAACCAGAACCCTCTCCCCCTGTCGGGAAGCAAACAACTCGGCGACATCGCCATCGGAACAAAGCAAGGACATATTCTCCTGCAACCGCTGTTGCAGGAGCGATTGTTTAGCGGTCTGCTTTTCCTCCATGAACGGTGTGGCCAATTCCAAAAAAACCAGATCCCGCAACCTTGCCGCAGCATCCGAGGCCAGTTGCAGGCACGAAGGAACCGCCGCAAAGGGAACTTGCACCTCATCCTCTGACTCTGCCAACAAAAGTTCAATCCGCGAATCCGCCAACCAGTCAGCATGATCGAAATATTGAAAAGACTGCGCCGCCACCGCATGATTCATGATTACAACCGAGACCTTTTCCATCAACGGCCGCTGCAGCAACACTCGTACAACCTCCCCGACCCCTACCCCATAAACCGTGGCACAGACGCTGTTCGCAGGAACCAATGAAGCCTGCAATTCCGCTTCCCGTACCGAATCATATGCACTGCTTAGATGTATGCCGTTAACAGATAAGGTTGGCTCAGGATGCTGCGTTGTCAAAACAACTTCAGCCGGCGAAATAACCGCCTGCAACAGTTGATTGATAGCAGGCCACCGCTTGGCAATAATCTCAAAATTGACTGCTCCAGCCAGGTCGGATGAGAGTAGTTTGATAACGTTGGCCTCCTTTGATCCTGTCGAAAAATACAGCCTTAACAGATCGAGCGGATAACCCGCGCTGGATTCCCCACCGCGACAACTCGAGGCGGCACGGACTTCGTTACCACACTGCCCGCCCCGACCACCGCATTTTCACCAACCACCACCCCGGGAAGAATGATCGCCTTGGCTCCCACCCAACAACCACGACAAAGGGTAACCGCCCTTGAATCATGATGCCCCTGGGCGATAATGGGAATCTCAGGATTATCAAAACAATGATTTTGGGTATAGATATGGACCCCGGCCCCAATCAGCACGTCATCAGCAACCGTGATGCCGTGTCCCTGGGGGCGTGGATCGGCCAACAACATGGTTCCAGGCCTGATAACCACCCGCTGGCCGAGATGTATTTTGGAACACCCCACCGCAAACGCCCCGGGGCGAAATTCGGCACCCTGCCCGAACGAGGCAAACTTGCTCCCGCACAGCCGCCGCATGGTACTCTTGAAATGCAGCCGCCAATGATTCCATGGGATATCCGGGCCAATGCGATCAGCTTGCCGCCAAAAACGAACCCGTTCAAAAAATTCATCAAGAAACATATTTCCGCCCACGCCTTACCAGGCAGTCCAGCCGCCATCCACCAGCAGATTTTGTCCTGTAACATAAGCAGACATGTCACTGGCAAGATAAGCCACGGCCCCCTTAAAATCCTCTTCGGTCGCCATTCTGCCGAGGGGCGTCCGCGCTTCATATCTTTTCACAAAAACATCAGGTTGTTTTCGATACACCCCGCCGGGAGAAATAGCGTTCACCCGCACCGTCGGCGCCAGGGTCGTGGCCAACCAACGAGTCAACTGCAGCACCCCGCCTTTTGAGGCTGCATAGGCAGCCGGATTGCCCATCTCGGTATCCTCATACAGAGACAGATCCGGGCCGCACACCCCATAGGTCGAACCGATGTTAATAATCGAACCACCAGGACTGGCCGCCAGCATGGGCGCGCACCCCTGGCACAATTCAAAAACGGCGGTCAGATTAACCTCAATGGCACGCCGCCAGGTATTAACTCTCTGCCCGGCAAAAGAGGTAACCCACCCCTCGAGATTTGAATCGCCAACAAAGGCGGCGTTGTTCACCAGGATATCCACCCCCCCATCCTCATCCTTAACCTGCGCAAAGAGTCGCTTGCGTTGCTCCTCGCTTTCCAGATCACAAGGAATAGCTGACACCTCTGCCTGCCATCTCTCTTCCAGTCCCCTGGCAACGCCGGCAAAGTCCGCGCCCGGCCGATCGACAAGAATAATCTTGCTCCCCAATTCGGCCAAGGTCTCAACAATCTCACGACCGATAAAACCTGTCGCACCGGTCACCAGAGCCCGCCTGCCAGTAAGGTTCATCAATTCTGCTATGGTAACCATCCTTAGCCGTCCTTCCGCAAATCCAGAAGACAATTTGCGATTTTAAAATCAAACTCGGTGTCGATATCCACCGCCCGCTCCAGAGGAACATGCACACTGCGCACCCGTCCCTGAAACAAGCTATCACACTCCATGGCAAACTGGGGCCGAACCACATAGGCCACCGTGGTCATGTCATAAACCACCGGCACATCCTGGCGCCGGAATATCTTTTCTTGAGGAGGACAGACAAGTTGCGAATAACCGGCGGCGTCAGGTGTGACCATATTGAAATAAGGACTGCGATGCGCATCGGTTACCGTGATCACCACATCCACGGCCCCTTTCTCAAACTCATCCAGACACGCTTCAACATCGGCCGCATTGCGTAATGGCGCGGTGGCCGGTAAAGAAACAAGACCGGCAATACCATTTGGATGCTCACTCTTCAAATAGCGCAGGGCATGCTGCCACACCGCCCACTCCGGGCTGTCATCCCGGGCCAGTTCCGCCGGCCGCATGAACGGAACCTCTGCTCCTTGGGCAATGGCAACCTGGGCAATCTCCTCAGAATCGGTGGACACGATTACCCGCGAGATTCGATCAACCTCCAAGGCGGTTTTAATCGACCAGCCGAGCAACGGCCGCCCACCGAGGTCGCGAATGTTTTTACCAGGAAGCCCTTTGGAACCTCCACGAGCACAGACCAACGCGACATAATCCATCAGAATCTCCCCCTCAGCTCCCAACCGTTATCGATTCCCCCAACTCGGAGGAACGGCGCGCCGCCGTAACCACTTCGAGAACCGCCTTGCCATCCCAACCAGAAATTGGCGCTTCTTGAGCGGTATCGACACTTTCGATGAAATGCTTTAACTCCTGAAGATAGGTATAGTTTCTATCTGGCTGCTCGGAAAACAACTCCCGCCACCTTTCTTGCTGCGGCTCATATATTGTAACCGTCCCCGCAATGCCATCCCAAACCAAAGTGCCGTGACTACCAATCACCTTACACTGGCGCCGAGGGTCACGCCGAATGAAATCCATGGAAAGCGTGGCAACCATCTCTTCTTGTTGCCGACTGGAGGTAAATCGCAGCAGCAAATGCGCGGTGTCTTCAACATCAATATCGAGATCACCTTGCTGCCCCAGTAGCGCCGTCACAGAAGATACCGTCCCAAAAAGCCAAAGCAGGTAGTCTATATCATGACTTAATTCAAGCAAGACTCCCCCACCCAGCCTCCTCTGCGCAGAAACTCCCTGCCGATAATCAGCATCAGGTCGCCAGGTAGGCAGATACTGCCCGACCTCGGCCCGAACCGAAAGAACCCTGCCGACCAACCCTTCATTTATAAATGCACGAAATTGCTGCAATGACTTCAGAAACCTGAGATTATAACCAACCATCAAGATTATATGATTTTCTTTACAGACAGCAAGCAACTCATCAACACCATCAGGGGCAATAGACAACGGCTTCTCCACCAACAGATGGACTCCCGCTGCGGCCAAAGGCATTGCCGATAACAAATGATGCGATGCCGGGTTGGCTATAATCGCTGCCTGAGGTTTTTTCGCAAGAGCATCCTCCATGTTCCCCACACATGCATCACAACCGAGTTCCGATGGAACCACCATGCCGGCTGTCCATTGATGCCGTAAGACCGTAATCTCCGCTGACGGGAAAAGTGTCCGTAAATTTTGTACATGCCGTTTCCCTATACTTCCCAAACCGACGACAAGAAACCGTTGCATTACAAATCCCCTTGATGATCACGCCATCTTTTCCACGACAATCGATAAAACCCGATGAACATCATATGATCAAGCCTCTCCTTCTCCTGAGGACAATTCATTGGGTTCCTCAACAACCTTCTTTCTTCCAAACATCCACACAGCAACAATACTCACCTCGTACAGTATCACCAGCGGGCCGGCCATCATGCATTGGTTGACCACGTCCGGGGTTGGGGTCAAAATGGCGGCGATGACAAATGAAAGCAGAAAAGCATATTTCCGATGTTTGCGCAAAAAGGCGGCATTGACAATACCAAGCTTGGCGAGCAGAACCATCAAGACCGGCAACTCAAAAATCGCCCCGAAGGCGATCAATAACCGCAGGCTTAAGGAAAAGTACTCCTTGACGGTAGGCATCGGGCTTAAAAAATCATTGGAATATCCCATCAGAAACTTGAAGGCAGGCGGGAAAACGACCAGGTAGCCGAAGGCCGCGCCGCCGAGGAAACAGAAAGCGGAAAGCAGGGCAAAGGGGAGCAGCACCCGCTTTTCATGTTTATAGAGGCCGGGGGCGACAAAACGCCAGATCTGCAAAAAGATCACCGGGCTCGCCAACAGCACCCCGCAGGTCAAGGCCAGTTTCAGGTAGAAAAAAAAAGCCTCCTGATAAGAGGTGAAAATCAGGCTCGACTTGTCAGGCAGGACATCAAAGAGAGGTTTAAAAAACCACTCCCCGATCTGATCAACTACCCCGTAAGCACCTGCGAAACAGACTCCCACCGCTATCAGAGAGATAACAAGGCAGCTCCGCAATTCCGTAAGATGGTCGGTTAATGCCTGTTTTTGAAATTCATCCATATATATTCACGCACTTTATTACGATAAAAGGCCCGGCCAGGCCATTAACTCAAAACGAAAAAGCATTCTACTTCCTTACAAGATGCCAGGCAAGGTTTGCGCCTCACCTTGCAATCTTTGCCATAATTCGTTAGATAAAACCATGTCTCTCACATCCACCGACGACCAACAATTCGAGGCAGGGCTGGCCCTGCTTGCCAAGCCCATCGCCCCTCTGGCACGCATCGTTCAGATGCTCTACCTTACCGGCCCCTTCGAGACCATAAGCGACGTCCTGCAGGAACTGCATGAACCCATCGAGACCAACCACGCCGTCTACGATGATCCTTCTGGATTGCTCCTGCCGCACCTTGACCTGCTCCAGGAGTTTGAACGACTGAAACACCCACGCGCACCGCTTGCCAGGATTCTCGATGAACAAGAGAACCCCATTGAACCCATGGAGGCGCTGGCACTCTATGTCAGTCAGCAACTCCTCACCCGAGAGCTTGAAACAATCAACAGCCTGCTCTGTGCCCCCTGCGGCTGCACCCTTTGCTGTGTCGGCCCGAACGAACAACAGACCCAGGAGTTTTTCGAAATCCCCCTCAAGGCCGACGAAGTTACCCTCTTCCCTCTGGCGCAGGTGGACAACCATGAAAGCCGCCGGACATCCCCATACCAGGAACCACCGCTTGCCCGCGACAGTCGTCCATTTTACCAGACAGAATCCGCAATCTACCATTGGCGCGACGGCTGGA
>JAOTSI010000021.1 GCA_029865005.1 Desulfobulbaceae bacterium | reverse complement strand
GGTATGGTCTTGGCCCATGCTTTGATAGGGCGAAATAATCGGCTAAAGTTGGCTGATAGGCTCCGTTCAATTGTTCCTGATCTTACATCATTGATCGGTGGGGTGGCGGTTTTTTTGGTTTGGGCTGGAATAGTAGAGTCTTTTTTATCACAATATCATGAAACGGTGATCCCTTATTGGTTGAAAATTACCTTCGGAACCTTTCAATTGGCCGGAGTCATATGTTATTTCACCATAATGGGACGAACGGCTGAGGAGAAAAGATGAAGTTTGATAACACAATCCAAATTCAAACTCCCGAAGGCATTTCCTTTGCAATGGATTTGGCGAGCCCGTTGATGAGGTTTTTTGCCTGTGCGGTGGATAATCTTGCTATTATAGTTATCGTTTCATTTTTGGGTCAACTCTTTGGGTTATTAGAACTGGTAGCACCAGATTTTGGCTCGGCCATGTTGACTATTGCCGTATTTCTCGTCTATATGGGATACTCTATTATTCTTGAATGGTATTGGCAGGGCTGTACCGTAGGGAAAAGATTGTTTAATTTGCGAGTAGTTGATAGTCACGGGCTGCGTTTACACTTCAGCCAGGTCTTTATGCGTAACCTTTTGCGGGTCATTGATACTCTGCCCATATTTTATATGGTGGGCGGCTTGTTTTCTTTTTTCAGCCCTCTTTCCCAAAGATTGGGGGATATGGTTGGTAATACCGTGGTGGTCCACACCCCTCCGAGAATGAAGCCCGACCTCGCTAAATTAGGTGGTCAGAAATTTAACTCTTTTCGTGAATATCCCCATCTGGTTGCTCGTCTACGACAACGTATCAGTCCCAAGGAAGCTGAAATTGGCTTGCAGGCAATTCTTAGACGTGACGAATTCGAAGACAAAGCCTGTTTGGTTTTGTTCCAACGATTAGCGGACTTTTACTTGGACAAGTCCCCTTTCCCGGAAGAAGCCCAAATCGGATTAACCAACGAGCAATTAGTCCGTAATGTGGTGGAGATCCTCTATAACTGAAAAGAAGTAAGTGAACTCCCAAAAAATAATCTACCCGACTGACTTGTCCATGGCTCCGTCTTCTGTGTTACGCCAAGGGATACATACAACAAGTATGTGACCCCTTGGTACGCCTTGAAGACGAAGCCCTATTCTACGCCATTCTGGTAGATTATTTTCTTCCAGTTCCCTAAGTGGTCATAGGCAACTGTATAAAGCTGCACCACCTGTGACCACAGCCGTCAGGCTAAGGTCTGAAAGTGAGGAAATATTATATTTGATTAGGCGAAATCGGTGGCGGTCACAAGGAATGCCACTACAGTGCAATATCGTAGAGTAACGGTAATGCGATTATAGTTGGTGTGTTAATAATTTAATCTCATATTCCGGAATGCAGCGGCCGTGCGTAGGGGCGATCCTTGTGATCGCCCTTCTGTTATTAGCACGTAGTTTACTATATCAATAAGTTGCCCTCCTTAGTTTGGCGGTTGTGCTGTGAACTGTTGCAAAAATAAAATATAATATGAAGGCACGTTTCATACTCGGTGTACGGTTACTCGGTATGTTACGGAAAAATTAGGCTATATCCGGGTTTCCCAAACGGCATTTTATTCAAACCTAACAGTATGACAGAGCATAGAAGAGAAAAATCCTGTGCAAGAAATGACGAGGTTCTATGCCTCAAAAACTATAGTGTTTTTCGATTGTAGATTCCTTCAACCTTAAGCTCAAAAGCAACCAAGGGTCACCCCTGTTGCTTCAACGCCGTCGGCGTCAGTCCAGTGCTTCGCGAGGGTGAGACTGACGCCGACGGCGATGAAGCAACAGGGGCTTTAGACCCATATTTTTAGTGCAATACACCATTTGGGAAACCCGGATAGACCCATTATATTATAGGAACAAGAGCGTATCTCGCATTTTTGGGCTACCTACCTAAACCTGAACAGAGTGTAAATTCAGCTGGATACCCAGAACTGCTATCATGGTGCATGTTCCACCACTAGTCAGGTTTTCAGGACTTGGTTCAAAGTTCAGCCACTGGCGGTCTGACCATCTTCGACAGAACACCATAACCTGTCTCGTCTACAATGAAGAATCGTGAACAGTCAGTTTCTCCTTTGAACAAGTTGGCCGGTTTTAGAACCAAGGCCGGTTTTCATGATGATGCCGTGTCGGTAAGCCATTTTTTTTGAATATGTTACCTTACCATCTGTCGCTTTTTACTCACTCAGTCTAACAATGTCAACGTATTGTTTTGACATGAAAAGTCATGTGATACCCCTGGGTGAAACCCTCATTTAGGAAAAAAATGTTAAAAAAAGAAAGAAAAGTAAAAGCTCAATTGCAAATGTTGATAAATTCTTTTCAAGAAGAATAGTGGAGGATGCCTTATGGACCTGATTAGCCTATTTAAGAATATTAACTTAGAAGTGTTGAGGGTTTTCCGTACATTTTTATTGCTTCAGCCTGCTTCGGACAATGAAATATTTTTTCTAAAAAGAGAAATAAATTCTCGATTGGGTCAGAATTTGCCAGTTGAACTTGAAAATTGGTTTCGTTGGCACAATGGGCAACAGGAATGTATATCCTTGGTAAAAAATGAGAATAGATATCTACTAACTATTAATGAAGCGCTTAAAGCGTGGCAATTCTTTCTTGACCCAAGCAATGAATTTCTTGAACCTTTTGAACCTTTTTGGTTTCCAATAATGACGAATGGTTCTAGCGATTATTTAGTTTATGTTATGGATGGTAGTGCTTCTGGAAATCTTATTGAATATTGGCATGATGAAACTTGTAGAGATGTCAGATATAATTCGTTAGCTGACTGGGCGTTATTTGTACTTGATCATCTACGAGAATTACCTTTCCATATCGAAAAATATTCTAGTATTCTTGAAGATGAATTACCACAGAATTTGACTATTGCGGTTTCTTGCAATCAAATGGGAAAGAATCTAAAATTGTATCATGAAATAAAGAAAATAACAGATGAGTCGTTAATAGATATAAAACAAAGATTATCAGAAGGTTTTCCTTCAAATGTATTCGTTCGGGATCTGTCAGCTTCTATTAATTGTCTTGAACGTTCAATAGATGTTCGAAAAGTTTTAAAAGTTGCCAAAGTTTTGCAAAAATATGGAGTTCCGCCAGTTCTAAGAATAAGAAAAAACAATGAGGGAGAAAAAAATAGTTATGGCTTTGAAACTATTTCTCTTAATGATATGGAAAAACTTATTTCAAAATGTCTATAAAAAGTGGTTCCTCAGGCAATCGCGTACCTCTCGCTGTGTAGGTCATAGAACCTTAGTTTGAAATATTGGGACTGGGCTCTTACTGTTCCTGCACACAATATGGAGTAGTCATCTTATCACCCACTATACAGCATATTGTGCTTTTTCGTCGGTCAGGAACAGTGGGATCCCAGTCCCATTGCTGCTTCCAGGCCATGCTTAACAAGCCGCTGGCGTACTCGCTCTACAGTACGAGTAGATACATCAAATGAACTGCTTATTTCCTTGTCTATCCACGCTGGACCCAGCTCGGAACAATCTGCCATTAATAAAATCTGAGCATGCAGTCGCTTGTGAGCTGCAGCTTTACCGGTTTTAAATAAACGTGGTCTGTCCCCTATTTTCCTACTAAAAAAGAAGAAATTGCAGCGTGGAAAGATAATCCATTCCATTATCACGTAATGTACCCAGGAAATTAAAAATGATCAAATTTGAAGAAATCATTAAAGTATTCACTCTACCAGAAGATGAGCAGGCCCAATATTTCCCGCAATTCACAAAAACTTTTTTTATATCAATTAGTGGCATAGAACTAGAGACAAAACATTCACGAATGATTGCCTTATGTATATTGAATGCTTTTGCTAAAGAAAAGTCATCATTAAAAGGTGAGCTAGGAGTTGTCTGTTTAGAATTGGCCGCTCTTTCTGATTTAATCATTGAAGTTAGTGGAATTTACGATTGGCTTATAATGCATCCTAACGAAGTAAAAAAACTTTCAGAAATAGCGGTAGTTGATTCCTCTATATATGCCGTTTGGCGCATAATTAGACGGCTATGTAAAATTATCGAATCAAATTTTCCAAAAAATATAAAATTAAAACCATTTGATAAATTGTTTTCTGAAATTCTACTAGAAAAGTGAAGACAATCATGGAGCATAGGGGTCATCCTGTAGTAATTCTGTCAACACCTAATTTGTTTATTTTATTTTATTTCATTTCAAATAAGAGTGTTAACGATCCCTCCAGTTTTAGAGCGAAGTGCCCCATTTGCCTTGTAGGCATTTTTTATCGGCTCCGCCCTCACCCATCGGTAGATTTTGCACTTAATCGTTACAATTATGGGAAAGACAAGGGGACGTTATGGACTACGATGACTAACTCGATATAATTGCATATAAGTTTCTTAATTTTCAGCCTGCCTGTTCGACACATAAATACGCTTGCCCCATACGCAACAAGCTGATCCTCAGTGCCATCTGGATACCAAATGACGCCAACACCGAAGGCCTCCATCAAGACACTGGACGCTTTCGGTTATCCCCTCATGCTCATCGGTAATGATCTGCGGCATGAAGTACGGAGAGCTCAGGGGATCATGATGTTGCCAGTTAAGTGATGTTGCGTGTTCTTGTGCAACATATTTTTACTAGTTCTAAAATAAAAAAAGGGCGACGTGCAATACGTCGCCCTTGAGATAATTGCAGTTGTAAGAAGTTAATCTGAGCTTTTAAATTCGCCTACCAGGTTTTGAATAGAAGCTTTGGCATCACCAAAGTACATTCTGGCATTTGGGGAGAAAAATAGGGCGTTTTGAATACCGGCAAATCCCGGGTTCATGGACCGTTTTAAAACGATAACTGTTTTGGCTCGGTGGGTTTCGATGATTGGCATTCCGTAAATCGGGCTGGATTCGTCATCCAGGGCGGCTGGGTTGACTACATCATTGGCTCCGATAACCACGCAGACATCAACGGTATCCATTTTCGGATTGATGTCATCCATTTCAATGAGTTGGTCATATGATACGTTGGCCTCGGCTAATAATACGTTCATATGACCAGGCATGCGGCCCGCCACTGGATGGATGGCATACATAACCTCGGTACCGTTTTCTTCAAGTAGGTCACCTAGTTCGCGTACCACATGTTGGGCTTGGGCAACGGCTAAGCCATAACCGGGAACAATAGCCACTGTATCAGCAGCTTCCAGAATATAATAAACATCTTCAGCGGTGGCGGGTTTGACCTCGCCCTGGGGTCCTGAACCAGCGGCCTGGGTTGCAACTGTGGAACCGAAACCAGAAAAAAGAACATTAGCCAAGGAGCGATTCATCGCCTTACACATGATCTTGGTTAGGATGATGCCGGAGGCACCGACCAATGCACCAGCCACGATCAGGATGTTGTTATGGATAACAAAGCCTGCGGCGCAGGCGGCAATGCCTGAGTAGCTGTTAAGTAGAGAGATGACAACCGGCATATCAGCCCCGCCGATTGGGATAACCGAGGTGACACCGAAGAGCAGAGCCACTATGATAATTAAGATGAAGGCGCTATAATATTCCGCTGGGTTCATGGCGAAGATGGTTCCTCCAGCCAAGGCTGCCAGGAGAATAGCTCCGTTGACCAAGTGTTGGCCTTTAAAGACCACTGCCTTGCCGGGAATAATTTCGCTTAGTTTGCCAAAGGCGACCATAGAGCCTGAGAAGGTAACCCCGCCGATAAGTGCTGAGAGAAAGGTAACAACGGCGATGAAAACCGAAATTTCGGGGTGTTGGTGGAACTCGCTCCAGGCAAGCAGCATGGAGGCAATACCGCCAAACCCGTTAAACAGGGCGACCATCTCGGGCATGGAGGTCATTTGCACCTTATACGCAGCAAACAAGCCGATAATAGAGCCGATTACCATGCCGAGTACAATCCATTTATAGTCTAACCCGCTGTTGAGCAGGGTTACAACGATGGCCAGCAGCATACCCAGGGCTGATATTAGATTACCCTTTCTTGCTGTGGCTGGCGAGCTGAGCATTTTGAGGCCGAAAATAAATAAAACGGCTGAAATTATATAGAAAAAATTAATCGTTATTGTCAAACCATTCATTTAGAGCCTCCCTCATCCTTCTTCTTAAACATCTCCAACATGCGATTAGTAACCGCATAACCCCCAACTACGTTGATGGTGGCCAGGGTAACCGCTAGGGTTCCTAGTATAATGGCCAGCGTCAAATTGTCGAACTTGACAGAGGTTATTGAGCCGATCAGAGTAATGCCGGAAATGGCATTGGAACCGGACATGAGCGGCGTGTGGAGGGTTGAGGGTACTTTTGAAATAAGTTCAAAACCTAAAAATATCGCTAATACAAAAACAAATGCTAGGAAAATTGCTTCCATCTCTTACCTCACTTCTTCATGATACTTTTGTAGGTTTCACTGAAGATCTCACCTTTATGAGTAACCAGTCCGCCTTTGAATATTTCATCTTCTTCTTTGAGTAGGAATTTCTTTTCTTCCTTGTCCCAGAAATGATCGATGAAATTTGCGAGGTTTGAAGAGTACATTTGACTGGCAGTTACTGCAGCCCTACCTGGCAGGTTAGCCATGCCGAGGATGTGTACGCCTTCAATGTCAACGACTTTATCAACTTCTGATCCTTCCACGTTGCCTCCGGTTTCAACAGCCATGTCCACAATGATGCTGCCAGGTTGCATACCGGCGATTATAGAGTGGTCTACGATCCGTGGTGCAGGGCGGCCGAAGAGTTGGGCCGTGGTAATAACGATATCGGCCTGGCTACACGCTTTGGCCATTCCTTCCTTTTGCTTTTGAATTTGTTCGGGAGTGAGTTGGGTGGCGTAACCATCTTTGGTTTGACCGGTTTCACCTAAATCGACTTTTACGAATTTGGCACCCAGAGATTTTACCTGTTCTTCAACTACCGGACGGGTGTCAAAGGCCTCAACCCGTGCGCCGAGTCGGCGAGCAGTGGCAATGGCTTGCAACCCTGCAACTCCGACCCCGATAACAAATACTCGGGATGGTTTAATGGTACCGGCAGGGGTTGTCATCATTGGAAGAATTTTATCCAAACGTTCGGCTGCCAAGATAACCGCCACGTAACCGCCAAGGTTGGCCTGGGAACTAAGTACGTCCATCTTTTGGGCAATGGTGGTACGGGGAAGCATTTCTAGACTGAAGGCGCTGACTTTGGCAGTGCGAAATTTTTCTACCAGTTCAAGCTCGTTGAAAGGGTCAAGGTAGCTGACGTGGATGCAACCTTCCTTCATAAGATCGATTTCTTCAATGGGGGGCTTGCGAAGACGCAGGATTATATCCGCAGTTTTGATAAGTGATTGACGATCGGATTCTATGCGGGCTCCGACTTTTTCGTAATGTTCGTCAAGGTAACCGCATTTTTGGCCAATGCCGCTCTCCAATACGACATCTGCTCCAAGCTTGACCAGCTTATCCACGGTTGGAGGGATGAGAGGGACTCTTGTTTCCCTCTCATGCAACTCTTTCAATCCCACTAGTTTCATACAACCACTCCTTCTCGTCAGAGGGGATTAGCGGGTGACAAGTTTTAAGTCACCGTTTTTCCCTTTTTTTTTGTTAACAAAGGTAATATATTATTGAAAAATGCCAGAATAGTTTCGTATGGAAACCGTTCCGGCAAAGAGAAGTCTAGTTTAGGGCCTCGGAAAAAATAAATTATCCCATTTTGCTTGTTTTTTTAACCGTCTTCTTTGCCAAGATAACAGTTATATAATAATATTATGCGCCTATTGCCTTGGCAAAGAAGATGGTTAAAAATCCTGTGCAATTTTGGGTCATTTATTATTTTCCGAGGCCCTTAATAATCATCGGTATGACATGTTTGTGCATCTTATCCTTATTTACATTGAAGTCAAATTATTCTTCAACATAGATAGGGGATATCAGGCTCGGATCATTTCATCAAGAAGTAATTTATCGGCAAAATCCATGAGGAATTGACGTTGAGTCGGGGTGGCCCAAGAGATGCACGTGCAGTGCATGTTATTGGCGCTGCGAATCAGAAATTCAAAACGAAGGGAGTCTTTCTCCAGAACGATAGAGAAGTAAAAAGGACCGCAATTTTCATGCCCGACCTGATCGGGTCCGAGCATATCGGGTGGGAGTTTCAGCCAGTAGACTCCCTCGATGGGGCCTATTTTTAGGCAACGTTTGAGGTAGCTGTCGATATTATCATGTTCGAGGTAAGAGATTTCGTCAATCAGGTATTGGCGCATGGTTTTATTTTATTTTTTTAGTTTTATAGAATTAGGGAAAGTAAATATGCTATCTCGTGGTATCTTATACTACCTAGTTACAAACCCTGTGTAGGTTACCTTCTATAGGTCCAAGTGAGTGGTGTCGGTGTTAACTAGTTCGCAACCATCATCGCGCACAATTACCATGTTTTCTAGTCGAATACCACCCCAGCCCTGGAAGTATACACCAGGCTCAACGGTGACCACCATGCCGCTGCGTAGCTTTTTGCGACTGCGGTTGCTGAGGCGAGGTTCTTCATGCACTGCCAAGCCCACTCCGTGACCCAGTGAATGAGCGAACGCTTCCTTGTAGCCAGCCTCTGCAATAACTTTGCGGGCAGCGGTGTCAACGTCGCGACACACGGCTCCAGCTCGTATAGTCGCAATTCCGGCGAGCTGCGCCTTTCGCACTACCCGGTGTCGTTGGAGATAGAGCTCGTCGGGTTGGCCCATGAAAAAGGTGCGGGTCATGTCGGAGCAATATCCGTCTTTAATTAGTCCCATATCGATGAGAACAATTTCTCCGTCTTGTAAGCGCCGTTCAGTGGGCATAGCGTGGGGTTTGGCGGAGTTGTCACCAAATGCGACAATGGTGTCGAAGCTTGGTCTTTGGGCTCCAAGTTTTCGCATGGTTGTTTCAATCTCTAAACTCAGTTCCAGCTCACTTATACCTGGTTCAATCTGTGAATAGATGGTTTGAAATACTTTTTCATTGAGCTGGGTGGACAGATGAAGGGCAGCAATTTCCTCTTCGCTTTTTATTTCCCGTGACTTTTCGATAAGATCTGTGGATGGGACTATCTCGATAGCTAGTTTTTGGGTACATTTCTCTAGTTTGTTAAAGGAGCTGTGGAGGAAGTAGGTACTCTCAAAGGCTAAGCGTTTGATGGCAAGTTGGGGTAAGAGCTTGTTTAGTAGGGAAATCAGACCCCTGTTGTATAATTCAACCTGGAAGTCGCATGCTTCTTGTTGTGCTTGTAGGGTGAAACGGGAATCGGTGAGGAGAAACGGCTCGCCTTGGCGTGGAATAAGCAGGACGCCGGAACTCTCTCCGATGCCGTGGTCCGGTGCTGTATAGCCGCTGAGGAAGAAGCGATTGTCTGGTTGGGTTACCAGTATCGCATCCAGCTTGCGACGGCGAAGCATCTTCCGCAGGGTAGCGAGCCGTGAGATTGTCATTATTTGATACCAAATCTAAGTTTTAATTGACTTTTATGTTGTTCGAGGACGGTGTTGTATTGACTGTTTAGGTCTCCCTCTACTCGGGTCCATTCTTCAGCGAATTTAGGGTGCATAGTGGGATCGATATCAGCGCTGTTTCCTTGGCTTTGAGCACCTTGTTGGGCAAGGAGTTGTTCAACTTGCATGCGAAATTGATTTTCTACCTGTTCACGTACTTGTTGGCGATGTTGTTCGTATTGCCCTATGATGTTCTCAAGTTCACCGCATATTGCTGCAATGTCACCACCTTGACCACTGAGATCGGTGATACCCTGTAAAGCTCGTTTGATCCGTTCCCGTTGAATTTCATCGCGGGCGAGGTATATGTTTCGAATGAGACCTGTAACCATGCCTGAGCGGCATTTCATCTGAATTTCGCCCTGTTCCGTGTCTAAAAGAGCGGTGATATCGTCACTTTTTTTATCGAGAAATTCAGCAGCAAAGCGCATGCCTTTTTTTTCAGCTTCCTCTGACTCCATATCTTTTTGAGATGCTTTGCCCATGCGAGCAGCTCGTTCCAAGACTAGTTCTAAAGTTGATTTTATTTCAGCCATTTATATAGTGCTCCGTAAGTGTTGTATCGATTTGTTAAACTATTTGAAAAATTAATATGATTTACGTGATCTGGAATAATCGTGTTTCCGATTTTTGATTCCTTCATAATCGGATAAGGCGATGAGCCCATAATAGCTAAGCTGATCACAGCCGAATAATTATACGCATATTCATATTAAACTACAAGATGTGAGAGCTGTTAATAATTGTTTTGGTAAAATGTGGGAGGTATTAGGTTGTAGTGGCAAGTAGTTAGGTTGGGTGGTAGGGCTGGTGTAGCATTAATGGTAAGAGTTGCGAAAAATGATAATTATCACAAAAAGATGTAGGTTTTTTAGTAGTCTTCAAGAAGAGGTCACAATTGCATGGTAATGTTATGTAACTGTTGTCTCGATAAAGAAGACGGCTAAGGAACAAGATAGATGGGGTAACATTTTTTTGGTGGCTCATCTATATATGATTTCCTTGTCTGTGTAGGAAGGTAATAGTTATGAACTATCTGTGATTACAAGCAACCCTAAGACATGTTGAAATTGACAGTTGTAAGCACCGTAAATAAAAATATTTTATGGCGGGGTAGGTAAATGGGGGACCGTCCATTGGCTCACTACATTGATCTGCGTCAAGTTTACTCGCCTAGGCTTGACACTCACGATGGAATGAAATGATATGCCGTAGGACGGTCCCCATTCTATGAGAGGTTGCTGGTAGAAAAGTCGGGCGACTTCAGAAAATCCGTTCAGGGTGATGTAGAGTGGTCGCCGAAGAGGATTGATATAGCGCCAGGGTGGGCACGGTTTCCTTAAAATCGCCCGAACCTTTTGTCTGCCAGCATTCTGTATGTAATTTTATGTGCCATAAGCTTCTATCTTGAATTTATGCTTTTTGGGTTAGTCAATATATTGATTCTTTGTCAAAATATTTTTGTTAATTTACACTATTGTATTTGTCTCTGTATTTGTTTTATTGCCAAAATAAATACAGTAGTTGTTGAAGAAGTATTTCCTTGTCTGTTTGTAATATAATATAATCAAATATAGGGTGAGGTCAAGGGGGTAAGTGAAAAAATAAATCTCGCAAATTAAAGTATTTATGTTTTATTGTTTTCCATGTGCATAGTAATAGAGTATAAATAAAATTATGACATAATGCCCTGTAATGTCGTTTAGTTGATGGTAGTGGTGAGCTAATAAACTAATAATAGAGGTATAAGTATGAAATATGTTGTTGTGTCAGTTATGTTGTTGTCATCGCTATTGCTATTCAACGTTTTTCAGGCGAAATCTGCTTCTCCTGATGAAGAAGTTTGTAAGTCATATATAGTGATGTTTTGTACTAGGTGTCACAAACCGGAAAGGATCTGTAAGGTTTTGGGGACCAAAACAGATGATCAGTGGCGTGCAACCATTAAAAGGATGGGGGACTATGATGAACTGGATAAGCAAACCAGAGATACTATTTTTTCTTGTCTTTCTCCTTTATCCCTAAAAGATCCCATGGTTTGTAGGAAGTGATTGTTTTACTTAAAAATATAATTGATAAGGTATATTGGTTGTAGTTTATTGGATTTGAGGTAAATGTTTCAGGGCCGCAGAAAAAATATCTTATCTTGGAGTTTATTGTTTACCTGTTTATATTTTCCGCAGCTTTTAAAAACGGTTTGAAGATACGGCCTCGTAAGGGGCCGTATCTTTTTTGGCTTGATCTTGCATGAAGATATTGTGATATTGGAGGTTCATGGCCTTTAAGGTTGTTGGATTACCGAATAGCTATAACTAATAGTAACCATAATCACCGGTGCTGCATATTCGTGCAACATTTCCTATGGTAGTTGTCCGTTTATGTGGCTGGAGGCGATTGCCTGAATATGTTGTAATTATAAATACTTACTGATCAATAAGGTTTGGGAGTGATAATGAAGAAGTGGCAGGATTGTACGGATGTAAAAGTCGATAAGTTTGGGCGTGGGTTACCTCTCGTGCTTGGCGTGTTGTTGCTTCTTGTTGTGGTTCTTGGCTTTTTGGTTAAGCATAATAAAACGCTTTTACTCGAAAAACAGGCTCACGCAATGGTAAAGGAGCGGCCGCCTGTAAATGTGGTGGTGTTGCGGGTGTCTGTGAAGAAAATTCGCGATATGGTACGGCTGCCTGGCATGATAGAACCATGGGTGGATCTAAATCTATTAGCTAAAATTAGTGGTGAAGTCATAGAGGTACCGATTTCAGAAGGTGAACAGGTACAGGAGGGGCAACTTCTGGCACTCGTGGATGAGAGGGATTATCAAATAGCTGTCAATGAGGCTGAAGTTGTGTTGCGAAAAGCTCAAGCAGATTATGAGCGTGCGGTATCCCTTCATCAAAAAGGGGTTACTGCCAATGCTGAACTAGAAATCTATCGGTCAGGTTTTGATTTGGCCAAAGCTGCGATGGACAAAGCAAAATTATTTTATTCCCGTTGTCGAATAACGGCTCCTTTCACCGGAGTTATTCGGAAATTACATATTAAGAAAGGTAGCTATCTTAGTGTTGGTGATCCGGTTGGGAAAATTCTCAGCATCGACCCGGTTAAGGCCGTGATTGGAATTCCAGAGTCGGATGTGTCAGCGGTACGTGACCTTAAACATGCTGATCTAGAAATAAAAGCATTGGATGATTTTCGGGTCACTGGTCGAGTGTCAATGGTGTCTGTTTCTCCAGAGAATATGGCTTTGCTTTATGATATGCAATTACGGCTGAATAATCCTAATTATAAGATTTTACCCGGTATGTTTGTCCAGGCAGAGATTGTTAAAAAAGAGGTCAGCGGTATTTCGGTTCCACTATATACAATTATTTCTCGTAACGATGAGCACTATGTTTATGTAGTAGAAGAGGGTGTTGCCAAACGTCGTGATGTGGAGACCGGTATATTGCAGGGTTTGATGGTGCAGATTACTAAAGGTTTGTTTCCTGGCGATTTGGTTGTCGTGGAGGGGCATCGTCATCTTAATGAAGGGCATGCTGTTAAGGTATTTCGTGAATTAAGCGGTGGGGAGGTATCCGCGCAATGATAGTAAGCGATACTGCGGTTGATAAATCGACCACCGTTTTGGTGCTTTGCATTATTTTGATAATTTTTGGGGTCTATTGTTATAAAGTTTTACCAAGGGAAAGCTCGCCAGATATCACCATCCCTTATGTTTTCGTGAGCACGGATTATCGTGGGGTTTCGCCTTCTGATATTGAAACCTCGGTTACCATGGAGCTTGAAAAACGTCTTAAGGGAGTGGAGGGAGTTAAAAAAATACGTTCTTTGAGCTCTCAAGGACTTTCTTCGATCAGCATTGAATTCGTAACCGGAACCGATATTGATAAGGCGTTGCAGGACGTTAAGGACAAAGTAGATGAGGCCGGAGGAGATTTGCCCAATGATCTGGAAGACGACCCGTCCGTCTTTGAGGTCAATATTTCTGAAATGCCTATTGTTATCTTCTCGTTGAGTGGTCCAGGCGGCTTAGCTGCTCTCAAGGAAATAGCCGACGACTTGGAAGATGATATCGAAGGTATTACCGGTGTGCTTGAGGTGGATGTTACTGGTGGTCTAGAGCGGGAAATAAGGGTGGAGGTTATCCCGGAAAAGCTTGCCTATTATAAAATTCCAATAACTTCGCTCCGCGACAAAGTATATAATGAAAATCAAAATACTTCAGGCGGCGCCATTCGAATGGGAGATGGTCGATTTCAATTAAGGGTTCCTGGTGAGTTTCGTTCTCCTGATGAAATTTATGGCCTCGTGGTGGGGACTCATCAAGGTGCTCCGGTCTATCTCAAAGACGTGGCGGTGGTGGTGGACGGTTATAAGGACGAATTGAGCCGCTCACGTTTGGATGGTCATCCCTCGATAAATATTTCGGTGAAGAAACGAACCGGCGAGAACATAACCTCTATTTGTAATGCAATTGATCAAGTGATTGAGTCCAAGCAGTCTTTGTGGCCTGTGGGAACCAGTATTATCAAGGTAATGGATCAGGCCAAGGATATAGAGATGATGGTGGCGGATCTGGAGAACAACATCATGTCGGGCTTGGTTCTTGTGGTGGTAGTGCTATTTTTTGCCATGGGGTTGCGCAACGCATTTTTGGTTAGTTTGGCCATTCCATTTTCTATGTTCCTTAGTTTTGTAGCTCTTTATCTGCTCGGCATCACGTTGAACATGGTGGTGCTCTTTTCGTTGACGTTAGCTTTAGGTATGTTGGTCGATAATGCCATTGTTATTGTAGAAAATGTCTATCGATATATGGAACAAGGGGTTCCTAGGGTAACTGCGGCTAAAAAAGCTTCCTCCGAGGTGGCTTATCCAGTGATCTGTTCTACCCTTACCACTCTGGCTGCTTTTTCGCCGATGATGTTTTGGCCGGGAATTATGGGGGAATTTATGGGGTTCTTGCCCCTGACATTGATAATTACCCTCACTTCCAGCCTTTTTACTGCCCTGGTGATTAATCCTGCCTTAGCTTCGATTTTTATGAGTGTCGGACAGTATTCATCTTCATGTGAGTTAATGTCAGCTGATCAGGTATTGACTGCTGGAGAAAAGCCCGTGGAGATAAAAGGCTCGGTGCTTATGATCTATGAAAGGATGATTCGTTATAGTCTGGATCGTCCCTTAGGAATCATGGCGCTGGCGGTGTGTGTTTTGGTATTTTTAGTGGAGGGGTGGTTGCTTGTGGTTGGAATTGAGAATCCGGTGGAGTTTTTTCCGGAGATTGATCCCAAAACCATGTATGTCAACGTGGATGTGCCGGAGGGTGCCGATATTGAATATATCGATAAAATTATGAAGCGGATTGAAATGGCAATTGGCGGCTCATTGTCGCAGTCTACTTTTGGTAACCGAGATGATATGTTTTATGATTTGCCTCCGCAGGAACATCAAACAGCTGAAGGGGAAATGGTAATTGGTCCGTCTGATTTGGGTAATATAAAAAATATATATATGAAAGCGGTTAGTTCAAGTGGCGGGGCTATGGCCTTTGATGCTAATGCTCCTAACCATGTAGGTGTACGGTTTTTGGATTTGGAACAGCGTAATCAATCATCTAAAGTGACCTTGGAAGAAGTTCGTCGGCGAGTACAATCTTTGGCCGGTGGAATTATAACGGTTGCAGCTCAGAAAGAAGGCCCGCCTACTGGAGCGCCGATAAATATAGAAATCAGCGGCGATGACTTAAGTGTACTAGGTCGATTGGCTAAAGAGGTAAGGGACACCCTTGCCAAGAGCCCTTATGTTAAAGATATTCGGGATGATTACGTGGAAGGTTCTCCTACCGTAAAGGTGGTGGTGGATAGACAGCGAGCAGCGCTTTTTGGGTTGAGTACTGATGCGATAGGCTTTGCCTTAAAGACAGTATATAATGGGTTGGATGTTTCTTCGTATCGGCAAGGAGATGATGACTTTGATATTACGGTGCGTCTTTCAGAGAAAGATCGCAGGGTCACAGATGTATTGCGTCAGTTTCTTATTCCAACTCCTTCTGGGGTTATGGTACCCCTTTCCACTTTAACCAGAGTAGAATTCGGGGGAGATCCAGGCGATATCGTGCGGATTAATAATAAGCGTACTGTCACTGTTAAGGCTGATGTAGACGAGACTAAAGTGAGTGGGGCGGTGGCCCGGGCGCAGGCGGAAGAAGTATTCTCTAAAGCGCCTTTGCCGCCTGGTTATGCTCTTATGTTTACAGGAGAGAACCAGGAACAACAGGAGGCCGAAGAGTTTCTGGGGCGGGCATTTCTTGTGGCTTGTTTGTTTATTTTCTTGATTTTGGTAGCCCAGTTCAACTCGGTGAGCCAGCCGTTTATTATTATGACTTCAGTTATTCTTTCCCTGGGCGGGGCTTTTCTGGGATTAGCCTTGTTTCGACAACCTTTTGGAGTGGTTATGACCGGAGTCGGAGTGATATCCTTGGCAGGGGTAGTAGTGAATAACGCCATTGTTTTGGTGGATTATATCAATAAACTGCGTGAGCGGGGGATGTCACTTCGTGAAGCTGTGGTGGCGGGTGGAGCCACCAGGTTGCGTCCGGTTATATTAACCGCGGTTACAACAATTTTGGGATTGATCCCCATGGTAACCGGGGTGTCTTTTGATTTTCGTAACCTGGCAATTTCATGGGCCAGTGAGTCGAGCCAGTGGTGGCAATCCATGGCCGTAGTGGTCATCTTTGGTCTGGTCGTGGCTACCTTTTTGACCTTGGTGGTTGTGCCTACTCTTTACATGCTATTTGGACGTTTAACTGAAAAAGGATCGTGATGGTAACTGTTTGTATTCTGAGGAAAGTTTAACTGACGAGGTGTGGATCTTGTAACTATTTGCTAAATATATTTAAAGGCTTTTCTGGTTCAGTGATAATTAAACCTTTATTGTTAATAATCTGTAACTATTTGTTAAAATATTTGACTATAAGGGATTGTAGGTGAACACTCAAGAGGGTTTCGTTGTCGAGTTCCTTAGTTAAACGATAAAGTTCAGGGGCTAGGGGGATAAAGATCTTTACTAAAGTTGGGTCAAAATGGTTGCCTGACTTTTTCTTGATAATATCCAGAGAATCTTCAAGGTTAAATGCTGTTTTGTATGGCCGTTTGGAAATGAGGGCGTCAAAGACATCGGCGATGGAAAATATACGGGCAATTATTGGGATACCATTTTTTTTAATACCTATCATGTAGCCATTACCATCGTAATGCTCGTGATGGTAGCGTATAATCTCGTTGGCTCTGATTAGCCATTTGTTGTCTTTAATTATTTCTGATCCGTAAGATACATGGTGTTTCATTGCTTCAAATTCTTGGTCTGTTAGATCAGCAGGCTTTAGTAGAATGGAATCTGGAACTCCGATTTTTCCGATATCGTGCAGGAAGGCGCCTTTGATTAAGCTACGGATTTCATGGGGTTTCAACTTGACTTTTTCTGCGAGTCGAATAGCGAAGATGGTTACTCGGTAATTGTGTTCATTGGTATCGCTGTCGCGCTTGGCAATAGCATTTCCTAGTGATTTAAGGGTGCTTAAGTTCGCCTCTAGAAGCTGGTCGGTGCGCTTAATGAGGTCTCGGTCTAAGAGAATGATAATGGGATAGAGTAAAAAGGTTGTTACTATAACGGCTAGGATGTTTTGAGCAAGGGAGAGGAGAACCCTCTCTTTAATTTCTTTAAGTTTTTCGTCTGTTACATGATAAATTCCATCCATGTAGCCGATTATGTGGTTGTCTTCAATGTCGAGGAGGGGGGTAAGTATTTGAAGGTATAGTTCGCCATCTCTATAGGTTTTGTCGTAGGATATCTTGTTGGTCTTAGGAAAGTTATGATGTTTGTCTTCTATGTAGGTAATGATATTCTTTTTCAGAGGGTTAAAGTGTTCAACTAATTTATGGTTGGTTTTGTCGTAATATTCAATGAGGATAAAAGTGTTGTCCTCAATACTTTTGAGTAGTCTGTCGTTGAGGTGTTTAAAAGTTATTTTATCTTTGTTGTGGTAGTACTCGTGATAGAGGGAAATGTGTTCTTTGGAGGTGCTAATGGCCAGTTCAATGACTGAGTCATCAATTCGTTCCAACTCTATGTAAGAAACAATTATCCCGATAATTATTGATAGGGTAACTCCTCCAATAATAAGGTTTCTGGTGATTTTGGTACTTATAGCTTTTTGCATGGGATATAAAGTGCTGTAGCTAGATTAATCAAACAAGGAGATGGAAAGAAGTAAGTGGAGAGCATCTTATTATAGTAGTAGATGGTGTCTCTTTTCTCGATATTATATATCTAATTGCAAAGCGAGTCAAAGTGTCTATGTCTTGATTGGATTAAGGGCTTTGTAAAATAATTAATACCCTAAGATTTGAGTCTTCGATTATCTGCGCAGGACTTTTAGTCGATATTTTGATAAAGGTAATAGGCAACGAGTATTATAATGTAACTATTGGCATGGTCAAAAGGACGGCTAAATCCTATGTGAATCTGGCCTGATCACGCGCAGACGTGGTGTTGGTCAACGCTTACTCTTATCACAGGGTTCATAAATAGCTGATTTGATATATCGGGGTGAGAGAGTAAGTAGTAAAGAGTGGTTTAGGTTTATTCAGTTGTTGTTGATCACTATAGCTCATCTCTGCGGGCAGGGGCAACTGTATATACCTGAGTGCCTGGATCACTTACAGGCACTTAAGTAAGCGGTAGGTACCGAGAGGGATAATTTATTTTTAATGAGTTTTTGTCGAAAAAAGCTGAACGCTCATTGATAAAAGTATTTTAAATTATATCAAAAGTTTTAATAATATTTGTTAAAATATTCGGAACGAGAAAAGGGGGGTACTATTTACCGGTTACTGTTCTATATAAGCTACTTAATTTGCTAGCGAGTTTAAAGGATCGGGAAGTCTTGATATTATTGTACTCATGTTCCATCTCTTTGAGGTTAGATAATTCTAAGGCAATTTCAAGTGATTTTGTATCAAACAGATCGCTTAAAAATTGTTCTTTGAAAAGCAGATTTTTATGATTTCCAAGTTTTTTTACTCTTCTTTTTGGAATTGTAGTAGGTAATTTTAAATTAATTTCATCAAAAATTGGCTTTAAGTAGTCAGGATAGTTGTCTTTTGCCTCCTCGTAATAAAGCACAATGGGGGTGATAGCGTGTTGTTTGAAAAATGTATCCCATTGCTCTTTACATCTTCTATACCAACAGAAATATTCATTAATTTTCTGGAAATCATATTCTACAGAGTCGAAGTAGTTTTTACCTGAAACCTGACGTTTGTCCCATATACCGTATTGGGCGGCAAAGTATTTTGATATGGCTTGCTCAAAGGTATCCACTCGTATCACTTGAACCCACACTGCATTTTGGAAAAAATGGTAAAATGGGCTTAAATATTCATCATGTTTTTCCGGCGATATTTTTTTTGATACTATTTCTGCGTGGTCATGCATGATATTTTCGATGAATAGTCCTTCACGTTCCTCAGTGATGCGGCTACATAATTGAGTGGTAATTTCTGGCCAATCAGCCCTTTCGAATAGACCTTCATCAATCATTCGGCAAAAATTTTCATGGGTCTTAAATTGTTCTCTTCCAGTTAATCTAGATAGATCGTCTACCATCATTGTTGATCCGCTTCTTTGTGAAGAGCAAAATATGACGGATGGAATATGAAATGTTTCTTCAGGCATTTTTGTCTATCCTAGTTGAAAACGGTTTTAACCTAGCTGGGCACAGAGTTTATCTCTACATGATAAAAAATATCGTTTTCTTCCACAAGATTAAAATTATAATAATAAAAAAAATGTATATTTCATTGGGAAAGTGCATCACCGTCAGGCTAATTCGGAAAGTGAGTTGGTAGCACCTAAGGTGCTTAATTTCCCGCTAGATAATTCGAAAGGTAGGGTGTGCATGTCCATCATCAGGATCAATACTGTTGTGTTAAGAAAAAGTTATTTGTTTCATTAAGCGTTGAATCTCGCTGGCAGCTGTAGGGGTGCGCATATCAAGGGGTGTCCTTATGGTTCCGTGCCAGTTTCGAAGTATGGTTGAACGAACAAGATTTTGTTTAAATAAATTGAAGTTGATCAGGAAAGATTTCAGGTTTTCCGGGATCGGTAGCGGCATTATTTATGGATTTCAGGCAATGTCGAGAGTGACCCTTGTAAACCATGAGTCCAGAGTATTGACTATCAAACTCTTCAGTCTATGCTTGTGCTTGTTGCCTTTCCATGAATATTACTAAAAATCCGGCGCAATATAAAATATATTTGTTATTGACTAGGATTATTACGGATAGTTCTATCTTTTAGGTTCGTAATAAATCTCTTTTTTCGGTTTAGAGAATTTCGCCCTTGTCAAATGTGCATGTTTTTGAGGAGTTGTTTATTATTATACTAAAATGTTAACGATTTTCTTTCCCTCTAAAAGTATATCTTTTTCGATACGATCACCAAGTCTGGCAACAATAGCATCATTTTCAGCGGCCAAAGCTTTCAGTGGTTCGTTGCAGATATTGGAGGGTACTTGCATAGTGGTAATGGTTTCTCCATTAATTTGTATGGTGACAGTTAGCTCATTTGTAGAGATGGAGTCAGTTTGGTTCCCACAGTTAGTCATGATGGCCACTCCTTAGGGGCTGGAAATATATAACTCATCGTATTCGCATCTCTGCTTCAAATCATATTTATCCGCTCTTCAATTACCAAATCCTCAAATTATTCCTGGTAAGTTTTGGGGTTTGTTTCAATTAGATCGTCTAAATATCATTTAAGTTTAAGATTGAATTCCAGTTACTTATTAATCTCCGCCTCCTTAGTTATTGTTATAAAAAAGTTTTTTAGGATAATTTAAATAATAATACTATAAATAAAAAGTAGGAAGATAATAATTTAGAAAAATGTAATCGTTCACCGGGTTGCAAATAAAAGTTCTATAACAGCATTTTGATTTAGCATTTACCCGTGCTGCGCATGTGTGCAAGCAGGTCGGTGAGGTATAGTTAAATCCTATGTATTATGTGTATTTGGTCTCTGATCGTGCGCAGGCGTAGCGTTGGTGAACGCTAACGAAAAAATAGGTAAGATGATTGGTGACGGTATTAATTTGTTGTTTCACGATATTGTTTAATAAATATCTATTCGGAAGCTGTAGACTCTCTGTGGCAATCTGGTAAGATATAGAATT
>JAOTSI010000242.1 GCA_029865005.1 Desulfobulbaceae bacterium | reverse complement strand
GGCTACTTTGCGTATCTGCGGTTCTCGCTTAATAGCTGACGAGGTTAAATCTGGAGGTTTGGATCTTGGGGTGGTGGGAGCGCAATGGAATGAAAGTGAGTTAAGCTGGACTGAAATTTATACTGATCACTTGAGTGTGGTTGTTAACGCGCAACATAGCTGGGCTGGGAAAAAGAATATATCACCGGCAATGCTTTTAAAGGAACCGTTTATTTTACGTGAAACAGCCTCGGGGACTCGAAAAGCAATTGAGCATATAATACAGAGTTGCGGTTATAAGGTCGCTCAGCTGAAGGAAGTTGCAGAGATGGGTTCAACCTCAGCGGTAAAGGAAGCAGTTAAGGCGGGACTTGGGGTCTCGATTCTTTCTGATATGGCGGTAGAGGAAGAGGTGAGTTGTGGATTGTTAGTTCGTATTAAGATTAAAGAGCTAGTTATGACGAGACCTTTTTATCTTATTCGTCGGAAAAATAGAGAATTATCTCCAGTGGCCACGGTTTTTCTGAATTATTTCAAAAAGTGGGTTGCTGAGAAACATAACAGGTAGCGGGAGTTTGGAACACGTGGAAATAGAATTAAATGATATCTCACATTCCTATTCAGGGTCAGAGGAGCCGGTGTTTCAGAACCTAAATTTTAGTTTTAAAGGTGGAAGGGCTGGTCTAATAGGAGATAATGGGAGCGGTAAGACGACTCTTTTTCATATATTGGTAGGTTTGGTTCGACCACAAAGCGGGGTGGTGCTGTTCAATGGTGAACAAATGAAGGGGGAGCAGGACTTTGTCCGTTTGCGACGTCATGTGGGCATGGTTTTTCAGCATGCTGATGATCAGCTTTTTTCTCCCACCGTGCTTGAGGATGTAGCCTTTGGTCCCTTGAATATGAACTTTTCTATTGAAGAGGCAAGAGATATGGCTCGTACTGCATTGGCAAAGGTGGGCCTTGCGGGTTATGAAGATAAAGTAACCCATCGGTTATCCGGAGGGGAAAAGCGTTTGATCGCTTTAGCAACCGTCCTGGTTATGGAGCCTGAAATCCTTTTGCTCGACGAGCCCACCAATGATTTGGATAGGGCTAGTCGCCATCGGTTAATTGATATATTATCTGGTTTATCTCAGTCTTACCTGATTATCTCCCATGATCTTGATTTTATGACCAGTCTTGCTGATAATTTCTATTGTTTTGAAGATGGTACATTGTTTCATGGTGATAGGGTGAAGGTGCATCAGCATCAGCACGCTCATGCTTTGGGTGAACATGAGCATGTTCATACCTCGGAAGATCATCCTCATCCCCTGAAATCAGTTAGTAAAGAATAAGTCCCCAGGTGATGATGACATTGGTCAGCGCCATGAAAACCGCTGCTGACCCCATGTCTTTAGCTTGGCCAGAGAGGGGATGGTGCTCCGTGCCGACCCGATCAACAATCGCTTCAACTGCTGAATTTAACAGCTCTACTATAAGAACCAAGAGAAGACTACCCAGTAACAAAACTCGTTCCACTCCGCTCTGTCCTAGATAAAGAGCCAGAGGCGCACCAATAATGCAACAGATCAGCTCTTGTCGAAATGCAGCCTCCCCTTTGATCGCGCTTTTTAATCCGGCCCATGACCAACCCAGTGCTCTAAGTAACCGTTTAATACCGGTACCGCTTGATTTTTCGTTTTCTATCATTTTCTTATAGTGCAAAGAAGTTTTGTAGCTGGTTACATGGTAGTTCAGATTTAGGCAGTTTTTGCTGCTCGCAATAGCTCTTCTATGGGGGCAGGGGCAACCGCGTTAAGATGAGGAGAATGTGACCACTTACGAAGTTATTGGGTAACCGGATGTTCTTTCCGGCGCTGGTTAAAAATAACGATAATTAAAATATATTATCAGATTTATCCATATCTCGGAATCATAAAAAACAAGATGGTAATATGAACTTGAGTGGGTAACCGAGATGCTATATTATATACATTGAGGTATGGAAGTATCGCCATTGTTTATAACGGGTTCGTATTTTAAAGAAATTATAAAGAAATGCTTTTTTTCGCTCGCTTGTTTGTACGTACCTCTCTATTAAATGTTATTGTTTTTGTGTTTATAACACTTTTTTCTTACCTGATCACAGGGTTCGTAACCAACTGATTTAATATAGTGCTCATTTGTAAGTGGTCACAGGTGGTTCAGGTTTATGTAGTCGCTGCTGCTCGCTATAAGCCCTTCTATGCGGGCAGGGGCAACTGCATGAAGATGAGGTGCCTGTGACCACTTACCTTTTTTCTATAATCTCCACGTGAATGGTTAAAAAAAAAGAGGTGTATTATGGCAAAGAATAAAGAGAAAGGATTGGTCAAGAAACACCAAACAACTCCAACTTCGCCTTTTGGAGAAATGGAGCGTTACTTTGAAGAGTTCATGAGAAATCCATTCTCCTTTCCGTCCCGTCACGGTATGGGGGCTTCTATCTTCAATGTGGGGCGAGAACTTTCTTGCTCAACAGATATCTATGAGGATGGCGATGATCTAGTGGTAAAGGCGGAAATCCCAGGTATGACAAAAGATGATATCCAAGTGAAAGTATCTGGAGATACGGTTACCATCGCCGGTGAGAAGAAACAGGAAGAAAAGGTTGAAAAGCAGCATTATCACAGGGTGGAACGGAGTTTCGGCTCTTTTCGGAGATCTTTTACTTTGCCTGACTATGTGGAAAGTGATAAGGCGGAGGCTACATTTAAAAAAGGTGTTTTGGAAATACGTATCCCCAAAAGTGCTGACCGCAAAGTGCTTAAAATAACAGTCAAATAAGGCAAAGCCGGGGAGGTAAGTGGTTCCCCGGCTTTGGTTGAAAAATGAAATTAATGATGACAAGAGATAACTCTCTCGACTTGGCTGCTATGAATTTACTTCTTTTTGTCAGTGGCTGTAGGTTTCTCAGTTATTTCTGGTTTTTTGGTTTTTGTTTCGTTAACCGGTAGTCCGTAGCCCAGCCGTATTTTGTTTTCGATATCTTGCGTCATATCCGGGTGTTCTTTGAGAAAGCTTTTGCAATTTTCTCGCCCCTGGCCGATTCTCTCATCATTATAAGAGTACCAGGCCCCGCTTTTGTCAATTATTTTTAGTTCTACTCCCAGGTCCAATAAATCCCCAGCTTTGGAAATACCTTCACCATAAATAATATCGAATTCAGAGATTTTAAAAGGGGGAGCGACTTTGTTTTTAACGATTTTTACCTTGGTGCGATTGCCGATAACTTCGTCACCATTTTTAATTTGAGTCATCCTGCGGATGTCAATTCGAACCGAGCTGTAAAATTTTAAGGCGTTGCCCCCGGTGGTAGTCTCCGGGCTTCCAAACATAACGCCTATTTTCATCCTTATCTGATTAATGAAAATAAGTACCGTATTGCTTCTGCTTAGTATTCCCGTAAATTTACGCATGGCATGGGACATGAGACGGGCCTGCAATCCAACATGTTGGTCACCCACGTTACCATCTATCTCAGCTCTGGGAACAAGAGCAGCAACAGAGTCCACCACAATTACGTCAACTCCGCCGCTTCTAATTAGAATCTCAGATATTTCCAAAGCCTGCTCGCCGAAATCCGGTTGGGAGATAAGCAAGTTATCCACGTCCACGCCAAGTCGCTCGGCATAGGAGGTATCCAGAGCATGCTCGGCGTCGATAAATGCTGCGGTACCACCAAGTTTTTGAGCTTCGGCAATAACGTGAAGGGCCAAGGTTGTTTTGCCTGAAGATTCAGGGCCGTATATTTCAGTTATCCGACCTCTGGGGAGTCCGCCTACTCCAAGGGCGATATCAATGGAAAGAGCACTGGTGGAGATAACCGGGATGGCTTCACGCTGATCGGTTCCCAGGCGCATAATGGCCCCTTTGCCGAATTGTCGCTGAATTTGGGAAATAGCGTTATCCACGGATTGACCTTTTCCGCTGTTTTCCTTGATGGTTTTACTTGTTGTTCGTGCCAATGATTTTCTCCCTGAATTAGAGGAGGGCGCGGCGGACCAAATCTAGAGCGGTCTGGGCCGAGGCTTCCTGTATTTGTTTACGATTGCCTGTGAAATGATAAAGGTGGTCTGTAAGCTGTCCTTCGTAAAAAAGGCCTATATAGACAGTGCCTATTTTTTTATCTTTGGTGCCCCCGCTGGGTCCAGCAATGCCGGTGACCGATACCGCAATCTCTGTACCGGTTAGGTGAGCAACCCTAAAGGCCATGGCTTGTGCCACTTGGCTGCTAACCGCACCATGTTTTAAAAGAAGCTCTTTGTCTACTCCGAGAATGTGTTCTTTGACCTCATTAGAGTAGGCGGTAATTCCTCCTTCAAACCAAGCAGAACTTCCTGCGGTAGCGGTGATTTTATGTGCAATGAGTCCACCGGTGCACGATTCGGCCACACTGAGACGCATATCTTCGGTTAGTAGTAGATTGCCCACTGCCGCAGCGATGGTGTCCCGGTCATAGCCATAAATGTGATCCCCAAGCAGGGTTATGATATCTTTGTTTAATTGGTTAAAAAGACGTTCTGAGGCAGCGTTGTTATGCTCGGAAACTGTGAGACTAACGTGAACATCAGAGTAAACGGGATAATAGCCGATTTTTGCCCCTGGAGTGTTTTCCAAATGTTGTAGGATTTTATTAATTTGGTGTTCTTGGAGGCCGAATATTTTGTAAATTTTACGCTTGGTATGATTGAATCGTTTATCTCCTATATATCCGGCCAAACGGGGCAGTACTTGTTCAACAAATAGTTCCTTCATCTGGTGAGGGATGCCGGGAAGAAAAAAGATAGGTGTATTATCATAGATTAGCATGTATCCAGCCATTTTGGCATGAACATTGAGCAGTTCTGCGCCTTCAGGGAGCCATGCAAGTTTTTCTAAATTTAGGTCAGTAGGGTACTTATTACTAGTTGATTTAATTTGGATTAGAATCTCAGGGTATAGCGTTTGAGGCCTATTCAGGGCGGTGGCTACGGCGTCGTTGGTTAAATCATCGGTGGTTGATCCGAGGCCTCCGGTGACGATCACGAAATCAACACGGTTAATGGCTCGTTTGAGCGCTTCACCTATAAGGGATGGGGTGTCGCCGATGGTGTGCATGGCGAATATTTCGTGACCAGCGGCAAAAAGTTGATTAGCTGCAAAACCTGAGGTGGTATTGAAGATTCTTCCTGAGGTCAGTTCATCGCCGATGGCTATAATCTCTCCGAGCATAAGTATATTATCTGGGGCTGATAGGAGGAAATAAGATAGACCGATACAAAATGATACCTTTTACATAACAAATAACGGCATCATTTGCATGGGTTCTCGAAAGCTGATTATAAAATGATTATTTGTACCTGGTCACATGGTTTATAACTAACTGATTTAATATATCTCGAGATAGTAAGTGGGCACAGGTGGTTCAGATTTATGCAGTTGGCCTTGCTCGCTATAGCCAATCTATGCGGGCAGGAGCTACCGCATAAAGATGAGGTACCTGTGACAACTTACGATTATTTTTCTATTAGGACACCTTGCACATAATCGTTATTGGTATCCGTAATTTGGACTTGTACAACTTGGTGGATAAGACTGCTTGGTCCTTGGCAGCGAACCGGAAGGTAGTTATCGCTAAATCCTTGTAGTGATTTATCTTTTCTGTTACGTCGTTCAACTAGAACATCATGAACGGTGTCTTTGTTGCGTTTATGAAAATCAAGCCTCTTGCGTTGGTCAAGAGCGCGAAGAGCGGCAACTCTTTCTTTTTTAATTTGAGTTGGAATTTGATCTTTCATGGATGCCGCTAAGGTACCGGGGCGTCGGGAGTAGGGAAAAACATGGAGGTACGTGATCGGTAGATCGGACAACAGTTCAAGGGTGTTGAGGTGGGCTTTCTCGCTTTCGCCGGGAAAGCCTCCTAAAATGTCGCAGCCCATGGAACCAAGTGGCATTACTTTGTTGGCTGCTAATACCACTTCCCGAAATTGTTGGGTAGTATACCGACGGTTCATTTGGCTGAGTACTTCATCATCCCCACTTTGTAAGGGAATGTGTAGATGGGGCATAAAATTATTTCTTTCTTCTAGTAATTGAAGCAAGCTTTCATTTATTTCGGTGGGCTCCACTGAGCTGAGACGAATCCTTATTTTAGGAAAATCTCGGCATAGTCGATCAAGTAGAGTGTAGATAGTCTCATCGCCGTCCTGATCCAGGCCGTATTTACCAACGTTGATACCGGTGATTACTACTTCCCGGTAGCCGTTAGTTTCGTAGGTTTGCATTTGGTCAAGTAGATCTGGTAAGGGGACACTACGGCTTCTTCCCCTGGTATAGGGTACGATGCAATAGGTGCAGAAATTATTACACCCATCCTGAATACGTAAATAGGCCCTAGTGCGATCTTTAAAATCGGTAACCGGTAGGTGGCATACATCTTTTTTTTGAGCGATATTTCCCACTAGCATGGTGAGATCACATTTTTCTTCCCTGAGGGCACCCTCACTGATAAGGTCTTTGTATCCATTGCCAATGATGCAGGCCTGTTGATCGGTAATTTCCAGGATAGATTGGGAATTCATTTGGGCGTAGCAGCCGGTAACAATCAACCGAGCTTCTGGATTTTGCTTTAGTGCCTTGCGGATGAGTTGGCGGGATTGTTGCCCGGCACGACTGGTAACCGCGCAGGTGTTGATGATGTATATATCGGCTTGGTGAGAAAATGGTACGATTTCGCAACGCTCTTTATCGAGCGTAGAGAGGATTGAGGCGGATTCGTATTGATTAACCTTGCATCCCAGAGTAGATAGGGCGATTTTTTTCACGTTGAATGGACTCCTTGATCTGGATCCGAGCCACTGATAATTCCGCTGGCTATAATTCGATCTTTTTCATATAAAACAGCGTACTGTCCTGGAGTTACAGCCCGTTGTTCTTCTTCAAAGG
>JAOTSI010000241.1 GCA_029865005.1 Desulfobulbaceae bacterium | reverse complement strand
CTTTCACCTCTATGGTTGAACCACTGATATCAATGGCATCCCCCCCTCCACCGCTTCCTATATAGCGATATTCCCCACCAGTAATGGTGCCATTGGAGAAATCACAATCAAGACCATCTGAACGGGTATTGTAAAAAGATACATCTTGCATAGTTAGCTGGGAATGGATGAGATTGAGGGCATCCTCCGCTTCATTATTTTCAAAGAGGCAATGTTTAAAACTTACCTTGGTGCGATAAAAATTGACCCCCCCGCTCAAGGACCAGCCAGGGAGAGTAACTCCCGCTGTATTACTAACCACAACATGGTTCCAGCTAGAATGGGGCTGGCTTGGTGTACCCAATACCGCCACGCCAAGCCAGCTTGGTTCCCCGTCACAAGGACTCAAGATAATCGGCTCATCTTCACTGCCGTTAAAAAATAGGGGGCCGTGGGAGATCAACCCGCCCTGTTTTTCGAAAAGAAGCTCCGTTCCTTTGTTCAGTGTCAGGGAATAACCCGGTGGCACCACCAGCAAGCCTTCAACCTGCCAACTTCCCGGTAAAACAGTAAGGATAGATGAGGTATCAGTCAGTTGCAAAAAAGCATGTTTGGCGAGCTGCTGATCCAAATTGGATTGCGGAACTGGCCTGGAATCAAGGGCGGGCGGTAATGATCCAACTTTTACCGTAAAATTCTCTTCTTCTCCAGCCACAGCCAAAGTCACCTCAATAACGGCCAGCTCAGGTATCTCTCCCAGCAGGGGAAGAAGAAGGGGCGTGTAGGGGAGCTCTCGATATTTTGGCGGTAAAATAAGTGGTAAACCGGCCACTGGCACAGGAAGAAGAGTAGGCCCATTCTTGCTGGAAACAACTAAATCCACGGCCCGAACTTCAAGGAAATCTTCTATAATATTATTAAATTCAAGATGAGGAGTTCCATTGCTTAGAACCTTATCAACATAGGCGGCTATTTTATAGCGACGTCCTTTTTTATCAGTCTGCAACGCGATTCCGTTAATAGGGGCGGTGCTAGGGGGGCTGGAAACACTGGTGCACCACTGCGCAAGTCGTTGTCCAATACCTGGTTGCTCAATGAGAAAACCGTGTTTATCATCCGTGAGGCCCAGCGTTTGTAATCCAGCCGTGTGAAAAACTGGAACCCGACGATCTGCCGTCACGGAAATGGATTCATAATTATCGAGATGTACGTTAACCTTCACCTGCACTCCAGGCTGTTGACCATCAACGGCCCATCCTCTTACCCGATCTGTCGAGCACTCTTGGATAGTGAGGAGATGGGAGGAGCCATTTTGCATTCGTTTCTCGATCTGGGTGATGCGTCCAACGAGGTCACTAAAAAGAGGTGGTGGAATCAAGGGGTACTCACCACCAAGTTGGCGGGAGAATACACGTGCCCGTTGAGTAAGTTCCTCCAGATAATTCTCTTCGACCAACCTTTTTTTCACTTCTCGTATGGTGTGTAGATAGGAGAGGTGGATAAGATTATCCTCCATAATATGATGAATTATGGGAGCGTCGCCTGTGGTGGGTACATCCTCCTGATCCTGGATATTAGCATCAAATGCAATAGGTTCCAAACGGGCAGTTACCGGATTGTAATAAAAGCGAAGGTTGTGCCAGCGTAGAACGTGGTAAGAACCCCATATGTCGGAGGCAGCGAGGAGAGCGCCCATCTGTTCCACATCAAAGACCTCACTTGCAGTAAGGTCTCGATTAATAAAGCCCCGCAGTAAACCCACTGCTGTATTATAATCTGCTGATAATTTTTTAGAGCGGTTCACCTTGGAGGTTTGAAAGGAATCAACCCGACTTGCAGTGTAATCGTTAAAAGAAAGCGCAGGATCATCGATATACTCCCAGTAGAGTGATTCATCAAATTTAATGATCACACTCTCTCGCCTCCCATTACGTTCCAACAATTCCTTGGAAAAGTGTTCTTCCAGAGCCATGATTCCCATATCCTTGCCATTGAGAATCTCGCGTACGAAAAAATAGCGGGGGGTAAGTACGTTAAAATCCTGGAGCATAGAGAAAAATAGGGGCTCGCCGTGGAATCCTCTTGTTTTGGGATGTTGTAAGGAAAAGACCCGCATGCCCAACAAGCTATTCTTGCCTTTGACCTTGACTCGAAAGGACCATTTTTCACCGTCAAAATGATCAGTCCAATCCCCCTTTAAACGTAGCTTGACCTTGGTAGATTGTTCACCATGACGGATTACCGCTTTGACGTAATCATCATCACCACCCAATAATTTTCCTTCTCGAAGGGCCTCATTACGTTTTCTGACGATCTTTTGCCAATTTTTAAATTTGATATCGAGCATCAACACTGGAAGATCAGGTTCTGAAAAAGTACCATTGCTGATGTTACGAGTTATAGCTCTAAGATATGGTCCGGGATTTTTATAAAAAATCTTTAAAATAAACCCCTGATCCACCATCCAACGCTGCACGGCTTTGAAGTCCGGGCGAACCGTAAGCAGGGGGATACTCACGAGGATGAGGGACAAAACAAACAAGAAAAGTCCGTAGAAAAAAGACTTGCGTGACTGCTTGCCCCTCTTTTCTAATATCGGCGCTTGAGGGGAAACTTTCATATTTAGATTCCCGGAAGTTGATTCTGGTCCAGAAAAGTAACTCCTAGAGCGGGAAATTCCTTTTTAAGATCGGTGAGGAGAGTCGCTAAATCATCAGTAGAGCTCAGATCAACAAGGTAAGTAACCTCCAGGATGCCAGAGCGTACATCATATCGACGCAAATCGACCCCTCGGGAGTGGTGATGAATAACACGATTGAGTTGTACTAAAAAATGACCAGCATCCTCTTCCTTCTCTATGGGACCATCAATGGATAAAAAAACATTTTTTCCGGTTACCGCACGACGCTTCCAGTCCCAACGTAGCAAGGCCATAAAAAATAGAATTACAGCTACAGCAATTACGGTAGCCTTAACCTGTCCGGCACCCAGACCTAACCCGATAGCAATGGAGAGAAAGAGATAGGCTAATTCTTCGGGTTCTTTAACCGGGGTACGAAAACGCACGATGGAAAGTGCACCCACCAACCCCAGAGAGAGAGCAATGGAAGATTTTACCACCGTTATGATCAAAATTGTGGTTAGGGATACAAAGGGAAAAACCTGACTTAATTCCTCTCGATTAGAAAGGGTAGATCCAAACTTCCTGAAATGATGCCTTAGGGCCAGAGTCAGAATAAGACCGATAATGAGATTAGCGGTCAGGGAAGTAAGAGATAATGGTGCCATGTCGCTTAGGCCGACAAAATCATGCAGTGTTTCTTTCATTACAAATCCTTATTGGTGCTCGCCAAAACGCTGGAACCGTGAAGTTCCAGAATCGTACCACTTATCCAGTATAATATACCAGGTGAGCGATTATCAAAAATTAGTAACCGTTCACCGAGTTGAAAATAAAAGTTCTATTACATCGGCCTGGTAAGCGTTCACCAATGCTGCGGATGTGCGTGATCAGGCCGGTGAACTATAGTTATTCCTATGTGAATCCGGCCTTGATCGCGCGCAGACGTAGTGCTGATGAACGCTTACCGAAATTAGTATACTTATCTTAGGAAGCAAGAGAAAGCGGTATTTTTCAGTTGCCACATTGTGCCACAGCTAACTTTGTATAAAGAAAAGAGGTTATCATAATTTTTTGCAACATTATTTAAAGGTTGTTTAGTCGGACGGTAACAAGTTGATGATAATCACCATGAATAAAATAAAACAAAAAACAGCCAACTCCACGCTTATCTCAAGATTTTTTCTTTGCAATTATTTTATCTTGGTATACATTTACCAGACAATGTGAAAGCATGGAGAATGTTTAAATATGCAATTATTTTTTCTTTCCATTTTTTCAAACCTGAGCTATTTTACAGTAGTGACCCACTGTTCAATTTAATTATTTTAGTTTTGACTTGCTATGAATCTACATTTAAGACTGTACTTCAAGCACTCTTAAGAATTACCAAGGCTTTTACTATATTTTTACAATTTATTGCTAATATTTTATATTATATTTAATTTTTTTATCAGGAGGAATCTGAAATGGCTAAGATGTTATTTACAATTTCCAAGGGCATGCAAGACGCCCTTATGGTGGCTCGTGCATTTCACTTTGCTAAAGTTGCAAAAGAAAAAGGACATGATGTTACTATTTTCTTGTTGGAAGACGGTGTATACTGGGCCCAATTCGGCATGACCGATGATTTTATTACCACCACCAGAGAGAAGATGAAAGATATGGTAGATTATCTTTCCAATAACGGTGTAACTTTTTATGTGTGTAAAGCTTGTGTCGACAAAAGATTACTTGACCCCGATGAGTTCATCACCGGCTGCGAGCTTAAAGCTGCTCCTGAATATGTTGACTTGATGGTTGAAAACACCAGCAATTTCGTTATTTAATCTCCCCACAGTAACAGGGGCTATAATATATATTAATGATATATTAAATCAATACAACCACTCACCGGCACCACATTTCACACTAGCGCCTTCAGTCACCATAGTTCACCTATGCGACAGAAAGCAATCATGCGAAAACACCACACTGGTGAGTCACGATCTTCTCCCCTGCAAGGAGGCGACCCTATTCATGTCCCGGACGTCTCCTTGCGTTTTTCTTGTTTCCATTTTGTAACAACCATCCTGGTTTTTATTCTTCCACATCTCTTGTCTTCACATACCTACATGATATAATACTTTTTTTAACACAAAAGCAGACTGCAACTTTTTTCTTAGCCTTGGCATTATAATTGCTTCAGAGCCCCTGTATGTAAGTAGTGTGAGCCCCCTTGTACTTGAAAAGTAAAAAATATCCCTGTTTGACCCTTTGACGGTAATAGGTTAAATTACAGTATAAATTATCTTCCAAAAGCCTGGGGGCTGGTGCTTGGCAAGATTTATTTGACTGAGCAAAAATAATAAAATTTACTGCTAGAAGCTTACTATGTTCCTAAAACGAAACACAATTTTTCAGTCTCCAGGCTGACAACCGTCTGGAGGGGCCGACAGTTGCCGGCTAGATCAGCACAAGATTATTACTGAAGAGGATCACTCATGGTCCCCGGTTGAATTGGTGGAGATTCAACGAGCTATTCGTAAAAAATATCAATCCGTCTCCCAGTCCGCCAAAGATATTTTTTTATATCCCACCGGAAGATCGGGTGCGAACCATCTCGGTTATGATTCAAAAATTTTAGACCGAATACCCGATACAGCTTTGAATTCTTTCTGCGGGGTTGGCAATCCTTTCAGTATCGCACCAATTGCTCCAAACAGTCATATCCTTGATATAGGGTGTGGTGCCGGCTGCGATTTAAATGTTGCTTCTCGTTTAACCGGAGAAAGGGGAAAAGTATCTGGAATGGAACTGACACCAGAGATGGCGCAAAAGGCCGAACAACACCTAGCCGTTCATTGCGGGAGCCCTTATGAGATATCAATTGTGCTATCGGAAAAATTTCCGTATAGAGATAATCACTTTGATGTGGTTATTTCCAACGGTGTGATAAATCTTTTTCCTGATAAACAGCAATGTTTTAATGAAATATATCGGGTACTAAAACCCGGCGGAAAGCTACAATTCGCTGATGTGGTTTTGCAGCATGATATTTCGCCCCCCCAAGCCCGTAGCGTCGAATCATGGGCTCAATGAATAGGGGGCACGGTTCCGGTTCGGGACCAGTTAGAATATATACGCAAGGCAGGGCTACATAATGGTTGTTGTAAGGGGTTTACCCCGTTTCGGACCTCACAACATACAGTTGGTGCCCTTTTTATGGCGGAGAAAAATATTTAATTATCCACTAAATACGGTTGAAACTACGTCTTGCACTGTTTTTACCCCGATAAGTCGCATTGACTTAATATCGGAACGTTTCTGTTGACGAAGGACTGAATCGGGCATCATAAAGCTGGTGAAGCCTAATCGTTTGGCCTCTTGGATTCGCAAATCCATATGACCTACGGCACGTACCTCTCCAGCCAGGCCAACCTCGCCACAGACCACTAATTTAGGGTCTACAGTTTTCTCATAGAGACTGGAGAGAAGGGCCACGATGACTCCCAAGTCCAAGGCTGGTTCGTCAATACGAATACCCCCAGCGATGTTGAGGAAAATATCATGATCAAAAAGAGTCAAGCCGATCTTTTTTTCTAACACTGCTGTTAAAAGAGCTAAACGTTGCGGATCAGCTCCGATTGCAGTGCGTCGCCCGGTTCCCAGGTTACTGGGGCTTACCAGAGCCTGGACTTCCACTAGGATAGGTCTGGTTCCCTCAATACTGGGAAGGACCACCGAGCCGGGTACATTTTCTGGACGTTCGGCCAAAAAGAGGGCGGATGGATTATCCACCTCCACCAGGCCGGTTTCTTTCATCTCGAATACCCCGATTTCGTTTGTGGATCCGAAACGGTTTTTGACAGTGCGTAAAATACGGAATATTTGACCCCGGTCACCTTCGAAATAGAGTACGGTATCCACCATGTGTTCTAGAACTCGAGGACCAGCTATTGAGCCATCTTTGGTAACATGACCGATAAGAATAACCGGCAGACCGCTGTTTTTAGCGATACTAAGCAACCTTGATGTTGATTCGCGAACTTGAGTTATCGAACCGGGTGCAGATGTAGCATCTTCACTGAACATGGTTTGGATGGAGTCCACTGCCAGGAGGTCTGGATCAAGCTCGGTGGCCGCCGCCACTATAGACTCTACACAATTCTCGGTGGCCAAGTAGATATTATCGCCTGAGGCTTGTAAACGGGAGGCTCGTAATTTAATTTGTTGTACTGATTCTTCACCGGTCATATAAAGAACTTTGTGACCTTTATCGGCTAGAGAGGCCAGAAGCTGCAGGATAAGAGTGGACTTGCCAATCCCAGGATCCCCGCCAATAAGGATCATGGAACCTGGCACGATA
>JAOTSI010000028.1 GCA_029865005.1 Desulfobulbaceae bacterium | reverse complement strand
GAACCAGTTAGAAAAGTGCTTGATTACGAAAAAGTCTACCAACAAGCCCGCAAGGATCCCCTCACCGACCTACCAAACAGACTTTTTTTTAATGAGCATATCGATTCACTCATAGAGCTGGCCAATCGACACAATCGCCCCTTTACCATTGCCGCTCTGGACCTTGATCATTTTAAACAAATTAATGACACTAAGGGTCACATGGAAGGTGATCAAGTCTTGCAACAAATTGCAGCAACCCTGAAAAAAGAAATACGATTGAGCGACAATTTAATACGCACAGGTGGAGACGAATTCCTATTAACCCTTCAGGAAACTGATTTAGAGGCAAGCCGACACCTCTGCACCAGACTGTGCCAATCTATCGAGGGCTTAGACATTCACACTGAACAAACCAAACTCTGCCTCAGTATTGGACTAGCCACCTACCGTAGCGACCTAACTTTAGAACAATTACTAACCCATGCCGACAACATGCTTTACAAAGCAAAGGCAAACGGAGGCAACTCTGTGGTAGGATAAAATGTTTAATCTATGTAAGCGTACACCAGCACCACTTCTGCGCGCGATCAGGCCTAATTCACATAATATTTATAGCTCACCGGCCTGCTTGCACACATCCGCAACAGTGATAAACGCTTAATAGATAGATGTTGTGAAAATTTTCTTTTAAACCCGGTGAACGGTTACTAATCTATAACTATCAAATAAATAAAAAAAAGGAGAAACGAATACTATTCGCTTCTCCTTTTTTCTCGTCTTGACGACGTCAACTAACTCGAATAGTCATCACACCTCTATCTCAAAACAAAACCAACAGAAAGCGTTTACCGAGCGTCACAAACAAAAATTAACAACCAAAAGCATTCTGCAAATTAGGAACAGTTTGCTTTTTACGGCTCATCATGCCCTCAATCCACATAGAAACTCCGTCCAACTTACCACCGAAAGCTCCTTCAATGATTGCAGGATCATCGGAAACAACCATCAGGTCAGTACCTTCCTTAACTACGTCAGTAAGCATCAGCAATACTGTATGACGTCCATCAGCCTTGGCATCCTGCATAGCTTTGAGCAAATCATCACGCATGGGAGCTGCTTGATCCAAAGTGGCGAGTTCAAGCTGACCAACACCTACTTTCTTACCATTCATGTCAAAATCTTTATAATCGCGATTCAGTAGATCAATGGCTGGGATACCTTCAATAGCGCTTTTTGCTTTGAGCATATCCATGAAGAGCCCATCAGTATCATCAACCCCGGCTATTTTCTTCAAAGTCTCTACAGCAGCTTTATCAGCATCAGTACAAGTGGGCGATTTGAAATTGACGGTATCACTTAAAATAGCAGAAAGCATCAAACCAGCTACGTTAGCAGGAATCTCAACACCTTCCATTTGGTACAAGGTGGTAAGCACGGTTCCACTACAACCTACGGGCATGGCACAAAATAAAATAGGATTATTTGTAGTCACATCGCCAATTTTATGATGATCAACGATGGCAACAACTTCACCGGCAGATAAATTATCAGGAGCTTGAGCAATATCAGAATGATCAACTAAGGCTATTTGCTTATCAGTAGCATCGGTCAAGATTTGAGGGTCAGGGGTCTTAAACCTCTCCAAAACCAAAGCAGTCTCAGGATTAGTTGCACCCTGCATACATGCAACATAGTCATTACCTTTAGCTTTCATTAATTCTGCATAAGCAATAGCGGCGGTAACGGAATCGGTATCGGGATTTTTATGGCCCACAACATAAACAGACATACTTTTCTCCTTCTTCATGGATTGTTAAAATATGAATCAGTATTCATTAATGTACGCGAATCTATTCGTTAAGCGTGTCAAACACTCTCTAAAAACAAAATAAAACATTTGAAATCTTAACCCCCTACCCCTCAAGCGTCAAGGGGAAAAAACATACTTGGTCACAGGGTTGACAACTAGCTGATTTAACTTACACCAACTTTATAAATGATCACAGGTGCCTCAGATTTATACAGTTGCTACTACTCGCTATACCCTCTACAAGTGCAGGGATTACCAGGTGAAGATAAGGGCCGCTGAAAAAAATAAATAACCTAAAATTGCGCATGATTTTTAGTCGCCTACGCTATCAATACCATAACTACTTAGTAACACTACACAACGGTAACCTTCACAAAGTAGGCGACTCAAAAAACAAGCAAATAAACGCAGACTCCGAGAGGAATAAATTATTTTTTCTACATCCCTAAAGTCCCTGTGACCACTTAGGGAACTTCCAAAAAAAAAAAATCTACCCGAATGACTTGTCTATGGCTCCGTCTTCTGCGTTGCGCCAAGGGTTACATACAACGAGTATGCGCACCTTGGCACGCCTTGAAGACGAAGCCCTACCCTACGCCATTCGGGTAGATTATTTTCTTCCAGTTCCCTTACTGCTATTTTTCCCTAAAATAACAACAAAATAAACAAATCCTTTTCAACTACAAGCTCTTTGAGAAAAACTATATACGAATACACTTTTTTCTTTTCCATTTCGCCCTATTATCTGTTAAGTTGGCCTATAATATTTATATATATTGAACATAATATAAATATTACTTCCCTGTAACATTTTAGGATGGTACATTCCATATCGTTACAGATAGAAATTAAATACACTTATCTTTCCAAGTCACCCACACCACCTCCTTATCCAAAGGGGGCAAGGGCTCATTAAAATCGTAAATAAAAAGATGACCGATTCTCAAAATCAAAATAAACGTCGAACTCAGCGCCGACCAAAAAGCGGTACCAATCTCTCCCTTATCATCGTCCCTGCGATAATTCTTCTGCTCATAATTGGAGGCGTCTGGTATCTCCTCTACATGAGTTCAAGTCAAACAACTACAACCGATAATGAGATGGTCGACGTACTCCCCGTCGTTACTCCTCAGGTGGAACCTCTTGAATCAAACCACATAACCCCACCCGGACAACAGCTTCTTACCGATAATAAAGAAAAACTTACCTCAATCTCTGAACTTCCCGAACTACCTGAAGACATAAATAACGAACCGATAATTGTACCAGTGCCTTCTCCCCCTATAAAAGAAATAATACCAAAACAGCCTTGCGAGTTAGCCAAAGAAAAACTACAAACCTTTTTTTCCTATCTCGACCAGCAACACTATATCCGTTCTTTTGAACTGGACAATTCTACTCAAACTCACTTTCTAACCCTGGCAGAAAAATTGTTACAAACTCCCCCTATCGTAGTTCGTGAGTCCGACGACCTCTATACCATGTTACGAAACATGGCCCATTTTTTTCGAGTAATCGGCAAAAAAAATATCACTATTATCAAAACAATTCTCGATAAAGAACGCGACAAAATCGAAGACATTGCCGCTGAACTCTACATATGGTCGGTAACTGGTAAATGCAAGGCGGACAAAAACGACTTCCCATTGCATGCCAACGTTTCCCAGCTCTATGAATACGCAGGCTTTTTCCTAAATACCATGGGAGGCAGATCATATCTTTTTCGCCGTGACTCACGCTCCCGCTTGCTGGTCAACTACTATTCTATCTTGATCATAGACCTGGCAAACACCAACGGCTCCAACAAACACGGTATCAATATTGATTCAAGCATCAACCAGCTTATCGGTGAAATAGAACCTTCAAATCAACTCATTTACAAAGAAGCCTACCTTGACAAGCTCTACGAACTATTGGAACGTTATCAACCATAAATAATCACAGAAGCAGCTGCGCTTTCATCAGTGCCGTGTACTTTTTTTGGTAATACCGGAGCATACTGTTATTTCCATATAACCGCCCACCATACACTCGCAAAACATGTAGCAAATCATTTTTAATACATCTTAAATGATGTTATTCCCCTATACCAAACGTCCTCATAACAATAATACCATATGAGTATTCGCCTAATAGAGAGATTACTCCAGCACCGCCCCACCTTAACGGCTATTACGGATAACATTTATAACCGTTCACTGGGTTGAAAAGAAAAGTTCCATAACATCGGTTTGGTAAACGCTTACCAAAAAAAAAGCCCCCATAACAATACAATGTTATAGAGGCCTATAGTAATCAATTATAAAAATCAATTAATCACGACTGCTTCCCAAAAATCTCAAAAGAAAGATAAAAAGATTGATAAAATCGAGATAGAGAGCCAGCGCGCCCATAATAGCATAGCGCTGAATAGCTCCTTCCCCTTGACTCATAATGCCCTGCTCACCAATCTCCTTAATTTTTTGAACATCGTAGGCGGTCAGACCAACAAAAACCAGAACTCCTATCCCGGAAACAACCCAATAGAGAGCACTGCTTTGGAGAAAAATATTGACTATGGATGCAATAATGATCCCAATGAGGCCCATAAACAGAAAAGAGCCCATACCTGATAGATCTTTTTTGGTAACCATGCCATAAGCAGCCATTGCCCCAAACATCCCAGCGGTTACCAAAAAGGTAGAGCCAATGGATGCAGGAGTGTAACGGAGAAATAAAGCAGACAGAGTTAAGCCATTCAACAGAGAATAGAGAAGAAAAAGAGTCGTTGCTGTACTCGCCGTCATTTTCTCAACTCGGGCAGAGAGATAAAAAACCAAGCCCAACTCCCCTATAATAAGAATGAAAAACAGCGGACTGGTGGCAATAGCATAAGTAATACCAGTTTGCACGGCAAACAAAGCTGCAACCCCGGTAAGCCCCAAACCTACAGCCATCCAATTGAATACTTTTGCCAAAAAAACAGTAGAGGCTTCCTGCCGAGCTTGCGTGTGCGACATGGACCTGGTACCGTATTGAAGTTCCATAATCAACCAACTCCTTATTAAATTTTTGTAACCGTTAATCAAAAAAGAACGATACGAACTTTTTTGTTATTAACATCTTAAATATTCAATGTGATACTATTGAACAAGTAAAAAATTTTCTGTTCCGTTTTTATCGGTATCAGTTACTATTATAATAATCACCTTTAATGATAACACAACACATTCCGGAATAATTCTTATGAAAATAGCAATAAGCGGCAAAGGCGGAGTAGGAAAAACTACGATAATGGCGCTCCTGGCCAGAGAATTCAAGAAAAACGGCAAAGAAGTATTGGTAATCGATGCTGACCCAAGCCCCCATATGGCTCAGACCTTAGGAGTAAGTGAGAAGGAAAATATTACCCCGATTGCCGACATGAAGGAATTATTAGCCAAACGAGCTGAAAAAACTCCAGGCTCTCCCTTTTATCAACTCAACCCCCAGGTAAATGACTTACTGAAAGATTTCATGATAGAACATGACGCCTACAAGTTAATGGTATTGGGAGCCATCCAAACCGCCGAGGGAGGATGCGCCTGTCCCGAGAACCATGTTTTACGCATGATACTCAAAAAATTACTCCTTACTGCCAACCAAGTGGTTTTACTAGATATGGAGGCCGGAGTGGAACATCTTGGCAGAGGTACTATTGCCGGAGCCGACCATCTGCTGATTGTGGTTATCCCCTCCAAATCAAGTATCAGAACAGCACAAAAAGTATATAAACTAGCCAAGGATGTCGGAATACCAAAAATATCTTTTGTAGGAAACTTAATCGACGACGAGGAAGACAAAACCTTTCTGAGCCAAGGCTTAGGCACCACCCCCATTGCCTTTTTTCCTAATTCCTCAGCCATTAGACGCAGCGAGCGAACAGGTGAACCCATCGTGGCAATCAGTGACGAATTAAATAACGCTCCATCGGAAGTGATCAAAGCGCTGTAAAGAAACAGAGAATTAGCAGATTGCCCTACATAGTCAAAACATACCGGAACCAATTCCACATAAGGGGGACTCGGAAAAAATAAATTATCACCTCTCGGTGTCCACCGCTTACCTACGCAGACACCAATTTTGAAATATTTATTATTTTCCGGGACCCTTACCGGATAAAGGAATCTAGGCACACAAGCTGATTAACCGTAAGGGGTCACAATCCCAGTCCGAAGGTCTCCGTAAAAAAACAATTATTATTTAGGGAACTAGAAGAAAATAAGTAACCCTTGGCGCAACGCAGAAGACGGAACCATAGACAAGTCAGTCGGGTAGCTTATTTTTTGGAAGTTCCCTTACTCGCCACCTCAGCAGACCCCTAATAAGCGCCTTTACCGGTGAACATGCACCATATTGTTTTCAAAATGATCTTTAAATCAGCCCGCAGGGAATGATTTAAAACATACCAATCATCAAGTTGAACCCGCTCCTGATAATCATCAGTATCACTACGCTTGGTAACTTGCCACGGCCCGGTAATTCCCGGCTTCATCGAACAGTAACGCCCGGCACTATGATTATCCTTTTCCTTATAAAATTCTTGCAGTTCCTTGCTGACTATAGGCCTAGCTCCCACCACACTCATATCCCCCTTCAAAACATTAATAAATTGAGGGAGTTCGTCCAAACTGGTACGACGTAAAAACTTCCCGATCCAGGTAACGCGTGGATCTTTTTTAAGTTTAAATGTTTTTCCCCATTCCTTACAGGCCTCATCATCATTTTCCAACAATTTGGCAAGCTGTTTATCCGCATCCACAACCATGGTGCGAAATTTCAAACAACCAAACTCCCGTCCGGTGGCCATAATTCGACGATGCCCATAGAGCACTGGCCCTCGACTAGTTAGTTTTATAGCCATAGCAATAAGAAGAAAAAAGGGCGAAAATAAAATCAGCACTGCAAGAGAAAAAACAATATCAAAACGCCGTTTCCAACTTAAATCAGGATTGAAATTAAGCACCAGCATATCGCCCAAGGATTGAATCTCCGCATTATGAAGTCCAAAAGTATATAGATCTGGAACCAAGTATATATGGGCACCCAAATCCCTACATTCTGCCAAAATACGAAAAATCTTAAGTTCCGCCCGCATGGGAAGAGCAATATAGACATAATCTATATCATTTACAGACAGATACCCCTTAATCTCCTCGATCCTTCCTAAAAGCGGCTTATTGATTTCACCGAGATGCTTCCTGGTCTCATCCTTGTCGTCAAAAAAACCGAGTACCTCAATCCCCGCCCAGGGGATATCTTCCATCTGCTTTGCCATCCGCTGCCCAAGAGGTCCGGCCCCGGCTATAACCGCATGTCGAATATTTTTCCCCTGTGAACGAAAATAGCGTAACGTTTTACGGACAAGGAGGTGGGAAATAAAAATAATAAGAGGCATGATCAAGGACCAAATAATAAAAACAACCCTTGAGTAAGTATGGGAAATTTTAAATATAAAGAAGTAAAACAGCAACAACCCTACCACAGTACCCCAACCTTGGACGATTACCATAAATTCGCGATAATACTTCCAACCCCGCCAAGATCGGTACAGTTGATAATGATGGAAACTTAAAAAGGAAAGAACAAAAGATAGAATTTCCAAATAATTATAATACGGGTTCCAAGGAACCTGATAGAGTTTAACCAAAGCGTACAGGGTCAAACTAACCAAAGAACAATCGATTATATGAAGAATTCTATAAATAAGGGAGCTACGTTCCCTGAGATTCCAAGATAATGGTGGTGACATAAGTATATTTTTTTATATATCAATCCGAGTAGTCCACCAACGGCGGTTCATACTCAGAAAAATAACCATATTACAGGGCAACAGTTTATACCTGCGTCCCAGGTGGTATCCAATAAATTTACCTAAATTCCGTAAAATACTGAAAGGTAACAATAGATATTCCTGCCTTTCAAAAAGGAAGTGTAATTCCGAACGAACAAAAGCCAATCCCTCACCGGAGGGACTCCCGAACGCCTGAAAAAAATCTACCTCTCTGGAATGAAATACCCCGATATCAAAATAGCGCCGCACTTCCTCTACTAAAGAGTAATTATGGGAATGAAAAACCTGAGCCTCCGCCCTATATTCTACCAAATACCCTGCCTGAAGAAGTTGGGTTACCACGTGAGTATCCTCACCAAAGAGCAGCCCATCTTTAAAGAAACCCACTTCCTGCAACGCAGATTTGCGATAAGCGGCAAAAGAATTGGACGTAAAGAAGGTTCGTATCCCGTACTTTTCCTTATCAGCCAATCCTCGACGTGAGGAAACGGGAGGATAGTTTTTTAAACGCAAATGTTGGGCAAAAAGAGTCGCATTAGAATGGGGTAATTGCCGACCATAACTAACCGCCACTTTCTTATCTGTAAATAAGGGTCCAATAAGATTTTCCAAAGCCCGATCATCAGCCAACAGTGCATCCTGAGTCATATAGACCAATATATCACCAATAGCTATTTTACCTGCCATACTCCTAGTTCCACCATGATCAAACTCTTGAGAGGAAATAGTAATGACCCGTGCTCCGTGTCCACGGGCAATGGCAACACTGCGGTCAACTGATGAAGAATCCACAACAAGTATCTCGTTAGGTGCAAGACTCTGCCGTTTAAGCCCGGAGAGTAGATCATCCAACCAGACCTCTCCGTTACAAGTCGGAATAATGACGGAGACAGTCTTTTCAACCAACGATTTTTTATTATTCACTTTTGTTCATCTAACTCCTGATCTGTAATGCCACGGAGTACATAATGCGAAGGTAAGGGCCACGGAGAATAACTACACCCGAAAAAATCGTACTAATACATATTTCAACAGGGCCCAAAAAATATAAGGCGAAAAATGTCTACGATAAAGAAGAAGCTCATTGCGGGCAGATAATATTTTTTTACTAAAAGAAACCTTATGCCGTTCCGCCTCCCAGCCTCTACAATGAAAAGCACGCAACTCAGGATGATACAATAGTTTCACCCCATTTTTACGGAGACGAAGACTCAGCTCAATATCCTCTTTATACATAAAAAAGTCTGGATCAAAAATGTCGATTCCCTTTACCGCCCTGTACAGATAATCAAAACGGCACAGCATTAAAGCACCACAGATCGCCGGAACAAACTCAGGAACGTTATAACAATTATCATCTAACTCACCCTGCCCCCGATCATACCAACGTCCATACCATTTTCGGAATATTCCGGTGGAATCAAGCAACCCTGTAGCAGCCATTTTTACCGGATCAAACCCAGCCATTCTCCCGGTTATCACCCCAGCTTCATCATATTCATCAAACAACTCCATACCCTTTTGGATAAAATCTGGATCAAGAAAAGCATCAGGGTTAAGAAACAACAGATGGGAGTAGGATTCCGGTAAGTTAGCGGCACCTAAGTTATTTGCCGCACTAAAACCCACATTATCACTATAAACAATCTCTACTTGTGTATCATTATTATAGGGTGTGAGGTAGAGGGTATCAGTGGAGCCGGAATCTACAATTAGGATTCTGTCTGGTTGTCTCGTTTGCTTTTTCAACGCCGCAATACAGGCAGATAGCACAGCACCTGAATCATGGGTGACGATTACCACCGCCACCTTTTGCATACCAGAACACACGATATTTTATGATTTCTTAAAAATCTCTTTTATATAGTAAATCGGCTTTCCTTGAGCCTCATGATAAGTCCGAGCCAGCAACTCAGCCAGCAAACCACCGGTAACAAATTGAACACCAATGAACATCAACAGGATAGATAACAAAAACAAAGGACGATCCCCCATGGGTACCCCCCAAAATTGCCGTTGCAGTACCATAATACAGGTAAGAATAAAACCCACCCCACCTGAGAGCATACCGATAGATCCAAACACATGGATAGGACGAGTAGCATAATTTAGCAAAAACTTAACAGTCAACAGATCTAAAATAACCCGAATGGTTCTGGAAATACCATACTTGGAGGAACCAAACCTCCGTGGTCGATGATTAACCCGCACCTCTGCAATGGAAATGCCCATACCACTGGCTATGGCCGGTATAAAGCGATGCATCTCACCATATAATGATATTTCTTTGACAACCTCCTTGCGAAAAGCTTTCAAAGTACAACCATAATCATGCAGACGCACTCCAGTGGCTGTGGAGATTATCTTATTGGCAATCCTTGATGGCAAAATTCTAGATAAATAAGGGTCCTGCCGATCATGACGCCAACCAGCCACCACATCATAACCTTCTTTCATTTTTTCCAAAACCTTGGGAATATCTGCAGGATCATTCTGTAGATCCGCATCCATGGTGACGATAACATCACCCTCGGCATGATCAAAGCCCGCAGCCATTGCTGCTGTTTGACCAAAATTCTTGCGAAAAGAGACCAGGACGAGATGCGAATCGACGGCTTGAACATTACGCAATATTTCCAAACCTTTATCTCGACTCCCATCATCAACTATTACAATCTCGTAACTTATATTCATCCCACGAAGAACAGTGCTGAGCTCTCTATAGAGCAAATCAGCATTTTCCTCTTCGTTAAATAAAGGGATTACAACTGATAGATCCACTCTTATGCCTCTCGCCTTTCATTTATTAAAAACTCATAAACATTCAACAGCACCATAATAGCACACGATCATAACGGATCCACCCGAAATAACCATACTTAGGGCCGCGAAAAAAATAAATTATCCCATCTCGCTTATCTTTCTAGCCGCCTTCCTTGTAAAGTCGATAATTACATAGTAACATTATACAGTTGACCCCTTTCCTAAAAGACGACTAAAAATCCTGCTCGATTTTGGAATATTTATTATTTTCCGCAGCCCTTAACCGCTCTGCTTGCACCAATCTGTAGCACTATTGAAGTTTTACCATATAAATATTAGTAACCATTCACCTGTTTGCAAAAAAAAGTCCCCTAACATCGGGCTATTAAGCGTTTACCTTTGCTGCGCATGTGTGCAAGCAGGCCGGTGATCCATAGTTAATCCTATGTGAATCCAGTCTGATCGCGCGCAGACATAGTGCTGATGAACGCTTACAGAACTATAATGTATTTTACTCGTGGCAGGTGGAAGATTATAAAAACACCGACCTGCAAACAAGGAAAATATTAGATTTATTCATAACGCCGCGCACCTTTTTTCCTCTCCACCCCATGCATAATCCCTAGCAGCATCATTTTAGTGTTTAACAAACGAGGCGGACTAACTAATGCAAAAATAAAAAAACGCGGTACCAGATGTCGCACAAGATAATACAATGACCAACCGATGAAAACATATCTTTTCCGAACCAAAAGAAAATAATTTCTCCATTGATAATAGAGTCGCTCCGGTCCATGCCTCGTTATTCTAAACGGAATAACAGATAAATTACCCTTATCACCTACACTATGAGTCATCCTTGCAGCACAAACCACAAATAACAAATAACCTTTGGAACGAGAGCGAAATCCCCATTCCACATCAACCAAATCTATAAAGAACGACTCATCCATCGGACCGATTTGAGCTAACACGTCAAGAGAAATCAAACTCCCTGAACTTATAAGATAGAGGGCTTCATATACCTCACTATCACTTCCTTGCCGACAACGTTGCTTAGTTATCCACCACCCTTTTTTCTTCAACAAAGGCTCTGGCAGACCAGTCTGCAAATTGACGGCTTGTGGCCCTACCGCTCCTACCAGCTTACCTTGAGAGCGTAGATTATTATCCGACCGGACCAAACATTCCACCATATCACAGGCAGGTGTACTATCCTGGTCGAGCAAAAGTACATGGGTAATAAACGAGAGGCTTTGGGCAAACTCAACCCCCCGATTATGAGCCGCAGCTATACCAATATTACCTTCAGTTCCTATATAAGTCGTAGATTCACAACGGTTGGCACACTCCCGAACCAAAGCTGATTCACTGGAGGTATTATCGATTATAACAATAGAGTCAACCTGAGGCCCAATCACATCGAGTAAACCAATCAACCTGGTGATATCGGGATAAAAAGTTACTATTACAGCGCAAACCTTAACCTCATTTCCAAGGGACCGAACTTCTTTTTCCATCTTGTCTCCGAAAAAACTATCCGAGAATAGTGAACGACACGAAAACCGAACGGATTTCTTCTTCCCGCCGCACTTCCGACCAACCAAGTTCATTACCCATTATTACGGCCACCCGCTCCAAGACTGCTCTATCAGGACAGCCGGCACTCGCTAAATCGGTACGACGAAAAACAATATCTTCTAAATGCAAAGCAGCCTCTTCTCGAATGCCATGGAGGATCTCGGAAGATACACATAAAGGATCTCGACAAATTATTTCGTCTCCCTCAGCTCCCATGTACATTACAATCCGTTTGCAGCAAGGTCCATATTTTGCTTTAAGATGGGCTATAATCTTCGAATCAGTCCCTGACTCCGACCAAGAAAGCATTTCAGAATCTTCAACCGTCTCCGTCCGAGTTTTCTGAGGTCTCCCTAGTTTGGGAGACACCGCTTGCATCACCTGACTTGCAACCTCCACCGCAGTAGTATATTTAACTCCTTTTACGGTAAAGAAGTTAATCGGCCCCTGCAACGCACCATGATCTACCACGGTCGTCGTTTTATCGAGCTGTACATCTCCAAGGATAGGCGGCTCCTGATCCATAACAGGAACCAAGCCACAATGAACATAATCAACATCAGCCGGGGTAAGCTTGGCATCAGGATATACTCCATTAACCTCAGTCAAAAAACTATCTAAATCCTCTGAAGTTACACCAACTTTATTCAAATCCTGTTTATGATAAGCATAGGTTGTCCCAATCATAGTCTTACCGCGCCATGGCACAAAAAAGAACAACCGTTTACCCTTTTGAATCAGCGCATCCTTATCATAGAAGTCCCGCACGCCTTCCAAACCGACTGCATACTTACCGAACAGCTGTTTGCCCACAATCAAATTAACAGCCTTGGCCCATCCCAAAGCAACAGGCTTCTGCCCACCCATAGCGGCAAGTTTATTGACTCCGGCTCCGCTTGCGTTAATAATATACCGTGGCTGTATAGTTATTTTTTCTTGAGTTATCATGTCAGTGAGATGAACCCCGGCAATACGGTCCTCCTCAAGATCAAACCCATCAACTCCCATATAATTAGCCACTACGGCACCATGCTCAACAGCCAGATGGAGAAACTCTAACACTAATCTTTCTGTATTCTCGGCGAGTACGTCATACCAAAGGGCAGCACCGGTCAAACCCTCTTCACGAATGCCAGGCATAATCTTCAAACTATCTTTTTGATTAAGAGTAAAACCAGAGGGAATACATGCCGCCTCTTCCACTCCTTCATTACGATCCCAACCAATAAGATCATTAATTTTCAGAGCAACAGCCATCACCTCCCTTCCCTTCATGCCATGCCCATAAGTTGGTGTAAGACAGGGTAGCCTTCGGACAAGATGGGGAAACTCTCGCAAGAGTCGATTACGTGAACGAATAGACTCACGCATTCGTTTAATATTTAAATGCTGAAGGTAACGTATTCCGCCATGGATAACCTTGAGACTATTAGCGGAGGCACCTGAACAAAAATCATTTTTCTCAACCAAAGCCACGGAATAACCAGCCTCGGCAAACTCACGGGTAATAGTTGCGCCGTGAATCCCACCGCCGATAACCAAGATATCAAATTTTTCTTTTACCAACCGGCTGCTATCACGCCACATTATATCCATGGACCTTAATTAAAAGTTGAATCAACAGCAAATTTACCCGGAACAAATTGTATTAAAAATAAAGAATTTGGCCACAGGGTTTATAGCTATTCCACTTAATAAGCTAAAACACTGTAAATAAACACAGGTCACACATATTAGGGCAGTTGTCGCCACTAATTATACCCCATCTATATGGGTCGCGGTAACTGCGAAAGTATGGTGCATAACCACAAACAAAATATTTTATTATCACTACTCTTTCATAACGCGGAAAGAACAAATACGCAAATAACCTTACTATACAATAAAAAAACTACGGTAAAGTTATTTGCGAATAAAATTCATATTGCCGTTACTTGTGACTACAACCGATCTTATCACCGGTCAGGTCGTCTTTGAACAACTCCGCCCCACGTTCCATGGCACAAAAATCACCACACATAGTACATGTCCTGGTATTTTCAGGAGTTCTACTCTCCCGAACTTTCTTTGCCTGCTCGGGAAACATCAAGAGCCCCATATGCTCATCCCACTTGGTGTCTCTACGGGCTATGGCTACTTGTTTTTCCTGTTCACGCTTACCGGGATTAGCCGCAATATCACCTATACGGGCGGCCAAACGAGTGGCCCGAATACCCTCACGTACATCATCTTCATTGGGAAGTGCTAAATGTTCAGCCGGGGTTATGTAACAGATGAGATCAGCCCCGTGCCGTGCTGCATTGGCAGCCCCGATTGCAGCGGTTATATGATCATAACCGGCTCCGGAATCAGCAGGCAAAGGTCCGAGCACATAATAAGGAGCATTACCACTCATCCGTTTTTCCAACATGATATTTCCCTGGATTTCATCCAAAGGTACATGACCTGGTCCTTCCACCATCATCTGACAACCCATATCCCTTCCCAGTTCGGCAAGTTCGCAATTCACGATCATCTCAGCCATTTGAGCTCTATCGTGACTATCATGTATGGCCCCCGCCCGAATACCGTTGCCCAATGAGAGCACGGCGTCGTATTTTTTCATTAGAGAGCAGACACGATCAAATTGTTCGTAGAGTGGGTTTTCACGATTATTTGCCTCCATCCAAGACACCATAAATGTGCCGCCCTTAGAGACCAGTCCACCATAACGATATCCTTGTTTACGCAGACGCTCAATGGAGAAACGATTAATTCCGCAATGAATAGCCATAAAAGACATTCCATCCGCCAACTGTTTCTCTATCAAGTCAAAAAGATACTCAGGATCCATTTTTCCTGGATCATGATACTTACTAACTGTCTCCGAAAATGCCTGATAAAGCGGTACATTACCGACAGGCAATTGAGTGGCAGACAAAATTTCCCGCCGAATCATATCCAAATCTCCCCCAGTGGATAGCTCCATCAAGGTATCTGCCTTCTCATCTTGGGCAATTTTGGCTTTTCGCTTTTCCAATTCAACATCAGCGATATCCGATGAGGTGCCAATGGAAGCATTTACCTTGGTGCGAAGACCGGTACCTATGCCGACAACATTTTGATTAGGTCGATTAATATTGCAAGGTATAACAATCTCACCTTTAGCAACCAGGTCCCTTATTGTTTCAGGTGAAACTTGCTCGTCATTAGCAACTTTTTCCATTTCCTTGGTAATAGAGCCGGTTCGTGCCATTTCAAGTTGCGTTTTCATGATGATATTCTCCATTTTTCGTTCCGCATACGGGCAAAAAAAAACCGTGTAGCGATATAATAAACGCAACACGGTTATACGGGACGGTATAATTAAATTATGTTTTATCGGTACGGCAGGTCTTCTGACTCACGGATCATCCCCTATCTCACCCCTTCCCATAAGATTGCTCCCACAGTGGTAAAAGGCCACGATCATACTTACAACCTAAAGATACAAAAATTTTTAGAATTATAATTATTTTCCGCGACTCTAATATGGACGGGTCCCCGTTCACAGCGCCGGCCCTCGAGCGTTACGGACTTTCACCGTATTCCCTATTCTCTCTCGATAAAAATATCTAGAGCACCGGACCGATATAATAGCTTTATATTAATATTTACTTAACGATATTACCTCTCGAATAACGACATCAACAATATATAGACACCGCTTTACATTATATTTTCTCTACAAAGAATATAGAAACCGAATAAAGTAAATAGTAAAATAGAAAGATACAAGAGAAAAATTTCTTTCAATTTATGCAATAATAGTTATTAATAGCATGGAACCTTATTTTGCTCTTTTCTATGCAATCATAATAGGATACTATTAGACAATTGATTCACTATATTAGTTAGAATAGTTAGCAGAGATAAGCGATAAAGAAAAACTCTTTAATTCAAGCAGATACTACTTCAACAGAAACACCCAATGGGCCACAAAAAAACCATAAAACAATCTCGTGTAGAAAATAATATACTATCTCGATTCACGTTGATACTGATTAGTATCTGCATTCTCTATATATTCTTTTCTCCCCAACACGGCTTACTCAATCTCGTAATCATTCATATGCGCGCTGAAAAACTTTCAGCAGAGCTCTATGCTCTTGAGTCACAAAACGAAGAAATCAAGCTAGAAATAAGTAAAATTCAAACCGATAAAAATTATCTTGAAAAAATAGCTCGTAATAAATACGGCCTTCTTAAAGAAAATGAAATAATTTATAATATTAAAATGTGAAAATAAAAAAAGGGAGAAATAACATTATGTATCGCCCCCTTTTTAATATACTAAAAGACACCCGGCCTTTTTTTATTTCAACCTCACTTGAAACCAGAGGGCGCTGAACAACCAGTTAATGGACCACCACTCACAGCACTTCCCCCCGCCATTTTAAAACTGGAAGCTGAAACGGTTTTTTTCACATCAACCCCGCCACATTTTTTACATTTTACCACTTGCGAGGAGGCAGCTGCGGCTGAAGTAGAAAAAACTTCAAAATGGTTTGCGCACTCCTTACATACATACTCATAAATCGGCATAATTATTCCTCTCAAAAACATGTTAAACGTATATTAAATATATGGTAGAAACTTATTCTAGTTTAGAATATTATAAACATTGAGGGTCGCCGTGTCAGTAGAAAATAATAAAAAAACACCACAAACAAATATTCCCACCCCTTGTAGCTTATCGTCATTACGCCCTCTACTAACTTCCCTTAAAAACACACTAACTTTTCACCAACTATCGGATATATCGTATTATCAGGCAACTCAACCCCTGTTGGATTTTATACGACGAAGTAAACCAATAGCACCTGGTCCACCTCAAAAAATAGAGAGAAAAAGGGTCACATCACCCAAAACCTCCTCTTCCCTACCGCCCCCCTTATCGCAGGAAAAACGGTTTGCTGATCTCAAAAAAGAGATTCTCTCATGTGGCTCATGCTCAAATAAACACATTCTTGCCAAACCAATTCAGGGTATCGGTTCTCACACACCACGTTTGATGATCATCGGCGACTGTACTTTTGCTGCCCGAAACAAGGACAACAAATTAATAATGGGCCCAGGAGAAGATGAAATGTTATGGAAAATGATGACCGCCATCGGATTAACCCGAAACGATGTATATGTAACCAACTGTATAAAATGTCCTTTAATAGAACTAAAAGATGGAGGTAAACCATCTGCATCCAGCTGTTTATCCCATCTCACAAAAGAGATAGTGGCTATTGCCCCACCTCTGATCCTAGCAATGGGAGAACTAAGTACCCAATTATTACTCAAAACAAATGAACCCTTACATCGCCTACGGGGTAGATTTAGGCGGTACTGCCCACATGAAGGTATCTCTATTCCTGTTCTGGCCACCTACCACCCACGTTTTTTACTCGCTAACGAAGAAATGAAAAAAATCACTTGGGTTGATTTACAATTGATACAGAGCAAGCTGAAGAAAAAAGGAAAAAAGAGCTCTCATTGAAGAGATTGTGATGACAAGGTATAATAAGTGACTCGCTAAATCAGTTAGCCTAAAAAATATTTAGATATATAATATCAGTGCACCGGGAGAAGTAAAAATGATAAAACAAGAACTAATCGATATATTAATCTGTCCCAAATGCAAGGGGTTGGTTACGCTAAACCAAAAGAAAGACGGCCTACAATGTGAACCATGTAAACTTATTTACGAAATCCGAGACGGTATTCCAATTATGCTCATAGATGAAGCAAAGCCTTTAAAATAACAATCTTTTATGAATTTTCTAAAATTCATATTTCTCTCTAAATTGAACCTATCTTTCAATATCAATAAAAAAAAATAAATTCCTGGGAAACAAAAAAAGCGGGGAACAACCCCGCTTTTTTTGTTTCTATAGAAAAGCTTTCCTTACTTGGTAATACCGAGCTCTTTTTCCTTAGCAGCCACTTCGAGTCTGGTCTTAACGACCGTATCGGAGATAAGACTCATGGAGTCAATACCGCACTCCACAAGAAAAGTGGCGAACTCTGGAAAGTCACTGGGAGCTTGTCCACAGATTCCGATTTTACGACCGCGTTTCTTCGCAGTATCGATAACCATTTTCACCATGGTTTTCACCGCATCGTTACGCTCATCATAAATATGAGCTACCAGGTCTGAATCACGATCCAATCCTAATGTCAGCTGGGTAAGATCATTGGATCCGATGGAGAAACCATCAAAAACATCGGCAAATGCATCAGCAGAAATTACATTACTGGGTATCTCACACATTACGTAAACTTCAAGCTCGTTTTCACCCTGAACCAAGCCGAATTCTTTCAACACTTCGATGACTTTTTTACCTTCTTCCGGGGTACGACAAAAAGGCACCATCAATTTAATATTGGTGAGTCCCATATCGTTACGCGCCTTCAAAAGAGCTTGGCACTCCAACTCAAAAGCTGGTTTGTATTTATCATCGTAATAACGAGAAGCACCACGCCAACCGATCATCGGATTTGATTCCTCGGGCTCATACAACTGACCGCCGATCAAGTTAGCATATTCATTACTCTTGAAATCGGAGAGACGAACGATAACGTCTTTGGGATAAAAACCAGCCCCTATACGTCCCACGCCCTCTGCCAGCTTGTCGATAAAAAATTGTTTTTTATCATCTGGATAGGCAGTAGTTTTCTTCTCTATCTGATCCACAATGGCGGCAATCTCGCTATCGCCGGAAGCTTTTGCTTTGAGATCCTCAAAG
>JAOTSI010000240.1 GCA_029865005.1 Desulfobulbaceae bacterium | reverse complement strand
GGCTTAATAACTTAAAAGATATCACCTTGGATAAGAGATATGCCACCCTTTGTGGTTATACTCAGGATGAGTTGGAAACAGTTTTTGATGAATATTTACCGGGAGTCGATCTTAAGCAAGTTAAAGAGTGGTATAATGGTTATAATTTCCTCGGAGACCTGGTGTATAATCCATTTGATGTACTTCTCTATTTGGATAGCCGTGAGTTCAAACCCTATTGGTTTGAAACCGGGACTCCAACATTCTTAATTGACCTTGTTTATTCTAGACAACTTTCTGCAATTGATTTTGAAAAGTTAGATATCACAGAGCTTTACATGGGAAGCTTCGATGTCGACCATATAGAGCCCCAGCCGCTTCTTTTTCAAGCAGGCTATCTGACAATACTTTCTAGTCAACAATATCCGGGAGGTACCTATTATACTCTGGGCTTCCCCAACCATGAAGTGCGCCATGCCTTTAATGATGCTTTGCTCGGTAAACTTTGTAGTATCGGTCAAAAACAGGATGAGAATAAACTAAAGTTATTCCAGGCTTTAAGGGGTAATGATTTTAAGGCAATCCAATCCATTTTTCATGCCTTTTTTGCCTCCATTCCCCACGATTGGTATCGCAAAAACGAACTAGCCGGTTACGAAGGCTATTATTGTTCGGTGGTCTACTGTTATTTCGCAGCTCTTGGGCTTCATGTCCGACCGGAAGATGCCATTAACCATGGTCGTATCGATATGACGGTGGATTTTGAAAATAGAATCTATATTATCGAATTTAAAGTTAATGAGCTCACCGAACCTGGTCGCGCCCTGGAACAGATAAAAACAAAAAAATACGCTGAAAAATACCAAGGCCGCGATATTTGGCTAATAGGGGTGGAGTTTAGTAAAACGGATCGCAATATTAGTCGCTTTGAATGGGAAAAGGTTGTTGGCCCCGCTATACTTTAAGGTTTCTATCTGCCTCCAAGATGTTTTCTGTGGACCATATTGCTGACTTGAGTTTTGCAAGGGTAGCGCTTGGTTTACCCGGGCACCCACAGGGGGGTGCCCCTACAGCCCTCATAAATCTGGTACCCATTTCCAGCCATTATCAAGCTTATGTATTAATATACTAAAACAAAATTGCATGAATTAATCCATATTATGAGATAGCCACGTAGCCTAGGGTACCCCCAATAGCCGTCAGGATAACTTGGATAAAATAATAATATTGCATTGTAAAACAATCTAGTAGCCTATCTCGGAGCCGTAGGGGCACCCCCCTGTGGGTGCCCGGCTGGATTGAGAGATTCCCTTGAAATTCTAAAGCCAATACATTGCCCTTAGCTGGGTAGGATGCATTTAATGCACCGTTTATGAACTTGTGGATAAACGAAAATAAGTGATAATGCCGCATATGGTGCGGGCCGGGTTTTTTAATGGTGCGTAAAACGCACCCTACCACTCGGATAATGTAATAATATTGAATTGTACGGTAATATGGTAGCCTATCTCGGAGCTGTAGGGGCACCCCCCTGTGGGTGCCCGGCAAAACCGAGAGCACCCCTTGAAAATCATAACCCAACAATATTGCCCCAGGGGATATCCAATAAATAATAACTCATCAACCTGTCAGGCAAAAACCATAAATAACCAAAACAAAATCATCATAATGAGACAATTATAATCCAAATAATTCCTAGATAAATTAAATAAAATAATTTAAAAGAATAAACAGAAAAAGGAGATCAGTTAACAAACCAAATATTCTAGGGAGCTACAAAACATTGTCACACACACTTCATCATCTAGGCGCAGAACACAATGTCACCGGCTCTTGCCGACTATTACAGGTTAAGGGATTAAATATTTTAGTAGATTGCGGTATTGTTCAAGGCTCTGATCATCAGCGACCTTTCGAGCAATGGCCAGTATTTCCCGATCAACTCGACTACATCTTTCTTACCCACGCCCATCTTGATCATATAGGACGACTCCCAGAGATAATCGAGCAAGGATTTCGTGGAGAAATAATCACCACCCACGGCACCAAAGCACTCCTCGATCCCATGCTTCATGATGCTATGGGCCTGCACGGCATTACAGATAAAAATATTGCCCAACTCCAGCGACGCATAGAAAAACTCTCCTGGGGCTTTGAATACAATACCCTCTTTGACCTGAAAAACGGCGTCCGGTTCAAACTAGGTAGGGCAGGGCATATCCTTGGTTCCAGCTTCGTGCGAATCCAGTGGGGAGAGCCTACCTATTCAATAATTTTCTCCGGTGATCTGGGGCCTATCAACACCCCCATACTGCCTGACCCCGATCCACCAGAACCCTGCAATCTCCTGGTGCTCGAATCAACCTACGGCGATCGCTTGCACGAAGAACGCAAAGGACGCATCAACCGCCTCGGGGCCATATTGACCCATGCCCTGGAGGACGGAGGTAAGGTATTTATCCCGGCCTTTGCCCTAGGCCGCACCCAGGAACTACTCTACGAACTGGATAGACTGCGTACCGACCCCCTGTTGCGCAAAGCGTATCCTCTTCCGGCAGATAGCCAAATCCCGGTGGTGGTGGACACTCCCCTTGGCTTGAGACTGACCAAGCTTTATAAAGAAATGTCGCAATACTGGGATAAGGAAGCCAAAGATCTATTAGCCCACCACGATAACCCTCTGGATTTCAAAGGGCTCTATCGGGCTGATAAATATCGGGATCATCGTAAACTAATAGAAATGGACGGCCCAGCAGTCATCATAGCCGGTAGCGGTATGTGTACCGGCGGAAGGATAATCGACCATTTACTCACCGGCCTTTCAGACCCACGCAACCATATTCTGTTCGTTGGCTATCAAGCAGAGGGAACCCCAGGCCGTGATATCGTCCAATTCGCCGATAAACCCACGGGCTACGTCTATCTAGATAATAAACGCTGCCCCATTAAAGCAAAAGTCCATGTACTTGACGGCTACTCAGCCCATGCCGACCAACAAGGCCTCATGGATTGGGTGTTGTCCATGGGCACTAAACCCGACACCATTAAACTGGTCCATGGCGACCCGCAAGCACAGGCCTCTTTGGCCACAAAACTCCGCAACAGCGGATACCATGTTGAGTAATACCCCGCTGGGTATGACAATAGAAGATTTTAAAGCAGGTTTTAGTAAAATTCGTAACCGAGTAGTTGCTCGTACGTTTAGAGAACTTGGGATGATGGAGGAATGGGGAAGCGGTTATAAGAGAGTAGTCGATTTTTGCAGGCAAAATGGATATCCTCTGCCGGAATGGCAGGAGGTAGGTCCTGCGCTGCGGGTTACAATATATCCGCATCCTGAGGTTCTGGAATCTTTTACCCCCCCAGTTACCCCCCCCCAGCTACCCCCCCAGTTGAAAGGGTACTGCAAGCATGTAAAGAAGCACTAGGCAGGGAAGAAATACAAAACAAGATAGGTATTAAGAATAAAAAACACTTTCTTGAATCATACCTGAAACCTGCGATAAAAAGTGGCTATCTGGAGATGACCATTCCAGAAAAGCCAAACAGCCCTTTGCAACAGTACAAATTAACCGTATTGGGAAGGCAATGGCTAAAAAATCAATAAGATGGTGCGCTGGCTTAACCAGTGGGCTTAATAATAAACCAAGTATAAAAATTAGTAGATCGTATTGAGTAAAAATGAGGTTTTTGAGGAAATTGGTTTTTAACGTTGCGGTAAAAAACAAAAATACTAAAATAGCATTTTGTGCTACTAGCAACAGATTTTGAGTCGTCTCCATTTATGAGAATTGTGTATGGGCATCCCCAGAGGGCAATACTGTAGGTTTAAGAAAAAGTACCAAATTTTTAGAAATATAGAAGCTACCCGGAAGCCGTAGGGGCACCCCCCTGTGGGTGCCCGGCTAAACCAAGAGCTACCCTTGAAATTCTTAAGCCAACAAAATTGCCCCAAGAGGTATCCGGTAAAACCAAAAGCAACTCTAGAAACCAATAAGCCAACAGAAAAAATATGAATAAAACACAAAACCCCAAAACAACCCCCCTCCAAGCCCTCCAAGCCAAACTGGAGCAAAATAACTTCACCCTCGGAGTAATAGGACTTGGCTACGTAGGTTTACCCCTTAGCCTCACCTTCCTCCGTAAAGAATGCAAAGTAATGGGGTTCGACCTAGACCAAACCAAAATCACAAAAATAGAACAAGGCACCAGCTATATCAAACACATCCCCTCAGATGAGCTCCTCTCCTTTGTTCAAGAAAAACAATTTAGCGCTCATAGCGATTTCAATAAACTTAGCATCCCAGATGCTCTCCTAATCTGCGTTCCCACCCCGCTAACCAAAAACCGGGAACCGGACTTGAGCTATATAGAATCAACAGCCAAAGCCATAGCTAAAGTCCTCCGCCCCGGCCAAATAATTATCCTGGAGAGCACCACCTACCCAGGCACCACCGTGGAAGCCCTCCAGCCCATCTTGGAGGAAAGCGGATTAAAGGCTGGAATCGATTTTGGCCTAGCATTCTCCCCAGAAAGAGAAGACCCAGGCAACCCAAATTTCAGTACCGCCACCATACCCAAAGTGGTGGGTGGAATTGAGCCCGTCTCCAGCACCCTTGCTTGCAAAGTTTATGAAACAGCCATGGAACAGGTGATCCCGGTTTCCTCAACCCAGGCAGCTGAAATGACAAAACTGCTGGAAAATATCTTCCGCAGCGTTAATATCGCCCTGGTAAACGAACTCAAAGTCCTCTGCCTACGCATGAACATAGATATCTTTGAAGTCGTCAAAGCCGCAGCAACCAAACCCTTCGGCTATATGCCCTTTTACCCAGGTCCCGGCCTTGGTGGGCATTGCATCCCCATTGACCCCTTTTATCTCACTTCTAAAGCCCGTGAATACGATATCTCCACCAGGTTTATCGAACTCGCCGGTGAGGTAAACAGCAATATGCCCTATTTTGTGGTGCAACGGGTCATGGAAGCACTCAATGAACATGGCAAATCATTAAAAGGCGCAAAAATTTTCATCCTCGGCATAGCCTATAAAAAAGACGTGGACGATGACCGAGAATCCCCTTCCTATAAATTGATAGAATTACTCACAGCCAAAGGGGCAGAAATAATCTACAACGACCCATATATTCCCAGACTTGTTCGCAATCGAAAATATGATTTCGGCCTGAGCAGCACCCCCATAACCAAAGAAAGCTTAAACACCGCTGACTGTCTATTGGTGGCCACAGATCACCAAGTCTATGACTATAAGTTTATCTTGGAACATTCCAAACTATTGATTGATACCAGAAACGTCTGCAATGGGATGGAAGCAGCTGAAGGCAAAGTGTGGTTAGCCTAAGCAAAAGTCTAAAATGTAACAAAACCATAAAACAACCCAAAAACCATAGAGGCACCCCCATAGCCGTCAGGTTAATTCCGATAAGGCAATGATATTGAATTGTAAAACAAACGTGTAGCCTATCTCGGACTTGTAGGGGCACCCCTTGTGGGTGCCCACCTTAATCATTATAAACTACAAACATTTATTTATTGATAACAGTTAATATAAAAATAATAATTTTCTATTCTTTCAATTAGCTCAGTGGGTACCCACAAGGGGTGCCCCTACAGCGCACAGCAAGATGCAAGTTAATTTTACTGTGTAATATCAAAATTTTGTAAAAATTATCCTAACGGTTATGCGGGCACTCCCATAGCCGTCAGACTAATTCCGATAAAGCAATGGTATTGAATTGTAAAACAAACGTGTAGCCTATCTCGGACTTGTAGGGGCACCCCCCTGTGGGTGCCCGGGTTAATCATCATAAACTACAAACATTTATTTATTGATAACAGTTAATATAAAAATAATAATTATCTATTCTTTTAATTAGCTCAGCGGGTACCCACAAGGGGTGCCCCTACAGACCACAGCAAAATGCAAGTTGATTTTACTGTGTAATATCAAAATTTTGTAAAATTTATCCTAACGGTTATGCGGGCACCCCCATAGCCGTCAGGTTAATTCCGATAAGGCAATGATATTGAATTGTAAAACAAACGTGTAGCTTATCTCGGACTTGTAGGGGCACCCCTTGTGGGTGCCCGGCCAAACCAAGAGCAACCCTTGAAAAGCCAAAACCAACAAAATTATCCACCAAAGGCACCCCTACAACCCAACACTATTTCTAAAGTAGAACAAAAAAGAATACTAAAACTTGAACAAATTATCCCTGTAATGTTACAAAATCATAAAACTACCCATAAACCGTAGGGGCACCCCCCCCTGTGGGTGCCCGGCTAAACCAAAAGTAACCCTTGTAAAACGAAAATTAATAAAATTTCTCCCAATGGCTGCCAAGCAACATTCACCAGCGACCCAGTCAAACAAATAAATAACCAATATTTTCCAAAAGATAAATAACTAATGAACAGATATGAATTACTAAAAAAAGACCTAAAAATAACCCCCCATACCTGGCTAATAACCGGCGTAGCAGGATTCATAGGCTCCAATCTCCTAGAAACATTACTGCAACTAAACCAACAAGTTATAGGCCTAGACAATTTCTCCACCGGCTACCAACATAACCTCGACGAAGTCCAAAGCAATGTAAACAAAAAGCATTGGAGCAATTTTACTTTCATCCAAGGCGATATCCGCAACATCGAAACCTGTAAAAAGGCATGCCAAGGAGTAGACTACGTACTCCACCAAGCAGCACTAGGCTCCGTGCCAAGATCAATTGAAGACCCGCTACTCACCAATGAAAATAATATCACCGGCTTTTTGAATATGCTGGTCGCATCCCGCGATGCCCAAGTCCAGAGATTTGTCTATGCAGCCTCCAGTTCAACCTACGGCGATCACCCAGGCTTACCAAAGGTGGAAGATGAAATAGGAAAATCATTATCCCCCTATGCCGTGACAAAGTTGGTTAGTGAACTTTATGCGGAAGTCTTTGCCAAAACATACAACTTTAAAACAATTGGCCTCAGATACTTTAATATATTCGGACAAC